>JBJTJJ010000561.1:0-2436 GCA_046095445.1 Sediminibacterium sp. | reverse complement strand
TGACCGAAGATATTGACGAAACCGGACTTCATACAGTAAAAAAAAGGCCCGGAGGGCCTTAGTTTGGTTGCGAGGGAAGGGATCGAACCTCCGACCTTCGGGTTATGAGCCCGACGAGCTACCGCTGCTCTACCTCGCGATTTAAGATTGCAAATGTACGAAATAATTAATTAGTAACCAAGTTTAGAGTAAAGATGCAATGGGAGAGTGCTACAGGGATTACTTACAACTGGTCACTCAATTGATATTTTTACAATTGCCAAGTGGTTGCTCATCGAAGAAAAATAAAATACTTGTGGAGTCAATTTAATTCACCTTATTTAGTCCTATAAAGGAAGCGTAGCATAATTTCACTTAAATTATACCATGGCATCTACTCATCACAAGTACAATCAAAAAGATAATCAGTTGCCCTCGCCAGGTATCTTTCATGAACTAACCCCCGACATTGAAAAGGTATTGAAGGAAGACACCGAACTACTCACCCGCTGGAACTCACTCACCCCTATCCAACGCATTGAATGGATTTGCTGGATTACTATAGTGAAGAAAGAAGCTACCCGGATGGCACATATACAACAAATGATGGAATAACTCCAACAGGGAGAGCGACAACCCTGCTGCTGGCCGGGCTGTCCACACCGAAAACCTTCAGCCCAAAAATGGTTCGAAAAAAAACAAAAAAAATCTCCGCCTCGCGGAGATTTTACTGTCAAATAGATATGTAAATACGTGATTTATAAAATTCCACCACACATCTGCTGATAAGAAAGGATCATGATTTTCTGGAGAAACTGGATGCACCAGTCACGCGAATTCCTTTTAACCTGGGCTCCCCTTTATAATGTACTGAACTCGCACCAGATGCTTCTACCGTTATCGAATTAGTTATACTCATCTGGATATCCGATGCGCCTGAGGCATTGATATCTGCTTCACCTGCATTCAATTCATAGCCCTTAAAACTGGAAGCGCCACTGGCCTGTACCTTAATACGTTCCGCTTTGCCAGTCAATCTGCAATCAGATGCACCTGTCAATGAAAACTGTGCATTATTTAACTGTAATTCCCCTTTAAAGTTACTGGCACCCGATAAAATAACTTTGAGATCATCTGATTTCAGAACGCCGGCAACTACTAAATCACAGGCACCCGAAACATTAACTGATTCCAACTTTTCAAGAGAAACATAGGCCTTTGCTTTCGGATTCGTCATTCTGTTGCCCCATATATTTTTGTATTTGAAAGCGATATACAGCGTATTACCCCGCACTTCGGTAACAATGGCCTCGCGATAATCCTCAGAGGAGGCACTTACAGCTACGCCGGTTTCGTTACCCTGCGTAACATAAATGTCAATGCCACCTTCTGCCTGAATGGAAGTAAAGCTGCCAACTTTCCTTCTTTCAGCATTGGCATCCCTGACAGTATGAATCGTTTCCTGTGCCTGCACCAGGGTGGCGAGTCCGAGTGCCATAGATAGTAAAAAGTATTTCATAAATGTAATTTTATATGAAACGAAGCCCCTGAAGAAAAGTTACATCTTTTTCTATTATTCTTTGATTACTTACCTTTACACCGAATTCCCGGGGTGCGGATCTAACCGATTCTGCTGAGATAATACCCGTTGAACCTGAACAGGGTAATGCCTGCGAAGGGAAGGTGTCCTTCCTCCTTGCTGTCTTCTCCTGTTCCTATTGTTAACTTTTAAAGCTGTAACATGAAAAAGTTATTAGGAACAATGCTTTTTATGGCTGTTAGCTGTATTTCTACAGCTCAAACCACTCTCTCCGATCGCTTTATCGGCATCGTTAAAGATGCTACAACCCGGCAACCCATTGCCGGTGCCACTGTCTGGCTTGCCAACAAACCAGTGGTCACAGACGAAAAAGGTATTTTTTTGGTTTCCCGAAATGCAGTGGCCGGTAAAAAAATAGTTATCGCTGCTACCGGTTATCGCAACATCCAGCAAGACAAATTAATCATCAGTGCTGCAACCATGGAATGGTTCCTCACCCCGGTAGTTGAAACATTGCAGCCCCTTGAGGTAACAGCTGTCCGTGCTTCCGACAGGGCTCCTTTTGCTAAAAGCAACATCTCCAAGGAAGAACTAAAAAAACTCAATTTGGGAATGGACATACCCTATGTCCTTAACCAACTTCCCTCCGTAGTTGTCAATTCCGATGCCGGCAATGGGGTGGGTTATACCGGCATCCGCATACGCGGCTCAGATGCCACCCGCATCAATGTCACACTGAATGGTATCCCTTACAATGATGCAGAAAGTATGGGTACCTTCTTCGTGAATCTACCTGATTTCACTTCTTCAGTGAACAGCATACAGGTGCAAAGAGGCGTGGGCACTTCGAGCAACGGTCCGGCCGCTTTCGGAGCTTCTGTTCATTTATCAACCAATGATATCAAAGAGAAACCTTA
>JBJTJJ010000560.1:0-1122 GCA_046095445.1 Sediminibacterium sp. | reverse complement strand
AATAGCTGACGAATTAGCTATATGTCTGAGAAATTCATACCCGGTTGCAGTCCGGATGGTTTCACAGCATTGAAGAAACAACTCCAATTGACTTCTTGTAAATTCATCAGCTGCGCGATCTTCACTGGCTACAAAGTGACTAAAAACAGACTGCACTCTGATGGCATCCTGATTGTTGATTAATTCACACAGTACCGGCAACTCATCCGGATCATATCCTAACCGATTCATGCCCGTATTGATTTTGATATGAACAGGATAGGCAGTAAGCCCCTCGCGTTTAAGTAAATGAATAAATCTTTCGGTCATCTGGGGACTATACAATTCAGGTTCCAGTTGGTGTTGAAGCATGGCTTCCCAGCCCGACTCTTCCGCATTCATTACCATAATGGGCAGCCGGATACCTGACTTCCGTAACTCGATTCCCTCATCAATGTACGCGACAGCTAAATAATCTACCTGCTGATATTGCAACATCCTCGCTATCTCCGTACTTCCGCTTCCATAACCAAATGCCTTTAGAACGACCATCAACTTGGTCTTGGGCTGTAACAATGACTGGTGCTTCCGGATGTTGCGGGACAATGCACCCAGGTGAATGGTCAGTTGTGTTTGATGGGTTACCATTTCAAGCCAGCGGGCAATTTTTTCCATTTGAAAAACGCGGGCTCCCTTGATAAGAATTACACTGGACTGGAAATCACTGAGTAAAAAATGTTGGAAGAAAGCATCTTTATCGGGAAAAAAGTTAGCTACAGGAATCACTTGCTTAAAAACAGTTGCCTGACTTGAAATACGAGGACCAATGCCTATCAATTGAGTAATGCCTTTCGATTTCATCATGCTTGCCAGTCTGGGATACAGTTCCTCATCGGGAAGTTCAGCAGCCAGCAAATCTGACAATATCAGAATAGTTTTCTGGCCTCCTGCTTGTTGACGTTGGTAATCTATGGCTAAAGCTAAAGAAGTCTCATCATTGCTATAACTGTCATTAATGAGCGTACATTGATTGACAGCTTGCTTTAACTGCATCCGCATATCAATGGGTTCCAACTTAAGCAATCTTCGACTTGCTTCCTCTGTTCCATAACCCAGGGCAATCAACGTCAACCAACAAGTGAG
>JBJTJJ010000559.1:0-6076 GCA_046095445.1 Sediminibacterium sp. | reverse complement strand
CATATCCGACGATGTTATCTATGTTATCATCATAAATGATCAACTTACTCAATTGGGTAGTGACAAATTGTTGCTGTAAGATTTCTATGGGCGCCTGCAATTCACAAGCTTCAATTTCGGTTCTTGGAACAAGACATTGTCTAATCTTCACCATGGGAAGACTGAGGGCATTCTCAAAAAGCTCTTTGTTCAGATCTGTGTTTTCTTCGCTCTGTTCTTTGGTTTGCTGAAAAAAATGTTCGAGATCAATTTTCGTAAACGCTTCATTTTTTTCATTAACCCGTACGTTAAAAATGTAACGAAGTATCCATTGGGCAATGTTGACGAGTAGGTTTGTTACCGGCTCAAATAAAGAATAGAAGAAGTGAGCTATGCCTGCAAATGCAGGAAGCAAAAGATCATTTTTTGCCTTAAAAATTGCTTTCGGCAAAAATTCACCCAATACCAATACCACCATGGTAGAGAGCAGGGTGTCTAGCACCAATTTGATGTATTTGTTTTCGATGTTCCAGGGATTCCATACGGTTATTTTAAGCAAGTGACCAAATAGAAGTCCGTAAACTACCAGAAAAATATTCAAGCCAACCAGGCAGGAACCGATGAATTTGGCCTGGTTCTCGATGAATCCGGCGAGTAAAATACCTTTCTTGCTCCCTTGTTTCTTTTTTAATTCTATAGAAAACCGGTTGGCGGTGACAAAAGCGATCTCATAGCCCGCAAAAAAGGCAATGAAAAGCAGAGAAATAAAGAGTCCGGAAATAATGGCTAGTTCTGTCATGCCTGCGTTACCTGATATATACAAATATACGATACTGCTGATTCATGGATTCAATTCCTGCGGGGCTTTAAAATAGGTGCCGGGGCTGGTGGGGACGGGGGAGGTTGTGACTTGGGTTGTGCTGAACTGTCTTGGTAGGTAGTATAACTCTTGTCTTCGATTTTAAATAGTTTCATATCAGTCAGGTTCTGATTACAGACCATACCTTCGAGTCCAATGAAATAATCGCTCCGATAATTTTTGCTGACGGTAACCTTCTTGTCGGTGTAGAATTTTTCTGCTACCTGGTCCCACCAAAGTTCATCCGTAAATAGTGTGTCCCCATAAACATTGGTAGCCACCACATTATTTTTTAGAAGAACTTTTTTTTCATTTTCATTGTAGTTACCATATTGGGCATCAATGCGGCTCTCGATTTTATTGCTGTCATTGAAAAAGTCAACATGTAAGCTATTGGGAAATTCAGATCGCCTGGGTCCTTCACCAACGTACCGAATGATTTTAGGTGCCGTCAGATGCGCTTTTGTTTTTCCTTCCAGACTCAGGTAGCTATCGATGTTGGTACCAATTTCAACATTCGTCGATTTTTTTGCCATTTCCCGCACTTCACTGATATCATTCTCACAGCCCATGCTTGTTATTAGTAGCGACAGGAGTAGCAGTAGCTGCCTTCTATTGTTTATCATGACTACAAAATTCGGTGAATTTTTCGAATCAGTTTTCATCCGGCAGATTTGCCTCACAAATGGCGTGCAATCCTCTGAACAGCAAATAGGGATCGCGGTGCATGGGGTGTAATAAGAGGGAATCAAAGAAAAACAGATCACCACCGGTGATGAGTACTTGAAGTTCGTTGTATTTACTTCTGTAGGCATGTATTATTCCATCTATTTCTGCTGCCATCCCTTGAATGACACCACTTTGGAGATTGGTCATGGTATCGTATCCTACCAAAGGAAATCGTTTGGTGGGCTTTGCCATAGGAAGAAGGGCAGTTTGTTCGTGCATGGCACGGAAGCGCATATTCATGCCGGGAGAAATGCTACCACCCAGAAATTCATGTTCTGCATTGATGAAATTATAGGTGATACAAGTGCCCAATCCAATTACCAAACAATGTCTGTGCGGGAAAAGATCAACAGCTGCAGAGCAGATGGCTAATCTATCTGCCCCGATGGTTTCTGGTTTTCCAACAGGCGTTGTGATGGGCAGTTGGCTTGCGTGATTCAACAGATGAAATTGTCCGAATTGCGCTAATAATTCATTGGTTTCAACCGGATGATTGATAACAGATGCTAAAATTGTTTTTTCCGGCCTGACTTTTTCCATTAGTGGTCGCAGATCTTCAGCTCCGGGACCGGGCAAGACCACTTCTTCCAGGAATACTTTTCCCGAGAAAATGCCGGCTTTCAGCCTTGTATTACCAAAGTCAAAACAGATGGTTGTTGCCATACAGATATTTATTCAAGATCCCAGCCTTTGAGTTCCCTGAAATGACCATTCAGGTTTATTCTTTCCCGAAGGTTGTCCATTTCAGCTATCATCGGTAGAACTGATTGCAAGTGTCTGCGAAGATATTCCAGTCTTTGCCATTCATCTACTAATTCCAGCAATTCATATTCCTGCTCCAAAGACAGACCCGCATGATGTGCCAGGTCATAGCTGCACAATTGTTCATCAGGCAGGCGGAATTTCTTGGTCACATTCAGCCGACGGTGTAATTCTCTTATAGCAGATAGCACTCCCGTTAGCAGAACTGAGTTGGATGTCATCCTATTGTCCGGATAGTGAACAATCGCGCCACTATAAAGTTTATCAGGAATAGTTTTTACTACTTCCAGCATGCGAAAAATGCGGGTCCCTTGTACGCGTATGTCCATTCTTCCATCATCGTATTCAGTCACCAATTCCTTAATTTCAACAATGGAGCCGGTTTCCTGCACTCGATTGGCTATCACGGGCGGGATACCAAATACTTTGTTTTCATCTTTGCATACCCGAATCAGTTGACGGTAGCGAGGCTCAAAGATGTGCAGGTTAAGCCATTCCCCTGGGTAAACGACAATTCCCAATGGAAAAAGAGGAATAAAATTGGTCATGACTTACTGAATAATGTTGATTAGAACCGGACTTGCATAGGCAAGATGCAAAAGTTTTCGGTTCTTTGTGCATTAATTTCCCTGTTTATGCTGATTTCAGGTTTTACTATCATCCGTAACGCGGTAGAGAATGACTACCCGGTGGTAGAGGCCATTCGCAGCATACTTCCTGTTGTAGATGAAATGATTGTTTTGATGGGTGATTCTACCGATCAAACAGAAGCACTTATCCAGGCAATCGGAAGTTCGAAAATCAAGATTCATCATTCTACCTGGGATATGTCTTTGCGCAGTGGTGGCAGGGTATTAGCTGTAGAAACTGATAAGGCCGCCGACCTGATTAATCCGGAAAGCGATTGGGCTTTTTATATACAGGCAGATGAGGTCATACATGAGCAATACCATGCTGCTATACTGCAGGCATGTAAAGAATATGTGGGGGATCAGCGTGTAGATGGACTGCTGTTTGACTATGTACATTTTTACGGGTCTTATGATTATATTGGAGATAGCAGGAAGTGGTACCACAAGGAAGTGCGTATTATCCGCAATGACAAAAGTATTCGCGCATACAAAGATGCGCAAGGATTTAGGAGGAATGGAAGGCCTATTAAAGTAAAACCCGCCCATGCATGTGTGTATCATTACGGTTGGGTGAAGAGTCCGGAGCAGATGATGAAGAAGCAGAAAAATGTTAGCACTTACTGGCTGAATGATGAAGAGATGAAAAAAGTACTGGCAACCCCGGACGCATGGGATTTTGAGGCCTATGACTCATTAGAAAAATTCACGGGAACACATCCGGAAGTAATGCACGACCGCATACGCCGAAAAAATTGGAAACTGGAATTAGATATCACCAAGAAGAAATTTTCTCTTAAGGACAGGGTGCTATATTACTTTGAAAAGATCACAGGCATACGCCCTTTTGATTTTCGGAATTACAGAATTATCCGTTGATTTTTGAAGAGGCATTTTTATTGTGCGTTAGCTGCCACGCAAAAGCAAGTAGCCAGGCATGTAACCACACGCCATATTGAAAACTCAGTGTTGATTCTACCCAGCAGGATACGGAGATAGCAAGTGTCCATGCGATGATACCGGAATTTTTTTCCTGCCAACCTTTGATGAGTGGGTAAAGCAACCAGGCAGAAAAAAATACCACGCCAATAATCCCAGAGCCCAACCACCAAAAAAGCCATTGGTTGAAAGGCCAGCTGAAGCTAAGTGTCTGACCAGGGTATTTTTCAGCAAAAGCAGATTGTAATACCGGTGCAATATTAGCCCAACCGGCACCTGTGAATGTATTCTTGCTGGAAACATCCCATGCCAATGAGTTGATGAATCTTCTGGCACCATCGGAATAGCCCAGTTGTTCGGGTTGAGCTGCGTATTGTTGCCAATCGTAGATCGTGTAGGCCCATTTTTGCTGAACTGTTGGGAATAGCAGGTATCCTAATGATACTGCCAGCAGAAGTATCAGCAAAATGAGTATGGGGCGAAATCTGCGTTGCAAGGTGGAACCATTCGTTGAATAGCAGGCACAAATAAGCAAGAGAATGCTGGCAACAACCCAGGCAGTTCGTACTGCCATGAACAGGATGGCGGTGAGC
This sequence comes from Sediminibacterium sp., assembly GCA_046095445.1. GTDB lineage: Bacteria > Bacteroidota > Bacteroidia > Chitinophagales > Chitinophagaceae > Sediminibacterium. The sequence continues at coordinate 1,586 of JBJTJJ010000559.1, read as the reverse complement.
AATATGAGCAGGTAAATAAATTTTGTGCGAACAGATAAGATATTGGAGAGCCATGTTAGCAAGCCAATTCCGCAGAGGAAGATGCCGAATCGAACATGATCGCCATCCATAAAAGTGGGTAATGATTGGCCTGTGCCATAAGCTTTTGTCCAGGTGGACTGGTTGAAGAGGTAGCTGCTCAGGGCATAGATAATTCCTGCGAATGCAGCTAGTCGACACCAGTGGATGAAGCGATGTAAGGTGGATTCGTTTAAGCGGGAAACACTAAGAAATGCAATCGGATACATCGACCAGGTAAGTAAGAGATCGAAGTGTTTAGCCGAGAAAGGAGTTTGCCAGCATCCCAGCAAGGGAAGTAATAATGCCCAAAGACTCCAGCCCAGCATTCCTTCAGGAATTATTTTTTGTTGTCGGAATTTGACAAGGATAAAGATCAAAAAAAGCCCTTGGCTCATTGATAAAATTGCTCTGCTAAATAGAAGTCCTGCCAGCATCAGCAGTAAAATTGCAGCAGGAATGGTTGCTGCCAATCGACTTTTATTTGTTGGTTGGAACATGAATTTTTGACTGAAGTCGGGTTGATACTCAGAAGCAGATTTTAATAACTAACTGGTATCGCCTAAATTTACGTCAAACGAGTGGCATGGACTGGCAATTTTTGCTTTCTGATTTGTCGAATGATTCATACAAGTCATTGGCGCGTGCTATCTCGCTGGTTGAAAACCATGCTGAGGGGTATCTTTCTTTTTTACAGCGACTACCTCCGGGAAAAGCTTTAATAACAGGCGTTACTGGCGCACCCGGAGCCGGTAAAAGTACCCTGACAGATGCACTGATACACCAATGGGTCAATCAGGGTAAGAAGGTAGGGGTAATTTGTGTCGATCCTTCATCCCCCTTCCATTTAGGCGCATTGTTGGGTGACAGGATACGGATGAGTGCCTGGTACAATCATCCCAATGTGTACATTCGTTCATTGGCCACCAGAGGGTCGCTTGGCGGACTTCATCCTCAAATCATTGAAATCAGTGCCATTTTGCAGGCGGCAGGTTTTGATGAGTTGTTGATAGAGACGGTGGGGGTCGGACAAAGTGAAATTGAGATAGCAGGACTAGCGGATACCACGGTAGTAGTTTTGGTGCCGGAGGCGGGAGATGAAGTGCAGACGATGAAATCGGGACTAATGGAGATCGCCGATATTTTTGTGGTAAATAAAAGCGATCGCCCCGATGCAGATCAGTTGGTAAAACATCTTCGTGGTATGTTGGCAGGTTCTTTTGTGCCCGGTAGCTGGGAAATTCCTATTCTCAAAACAATTGCAACGCAACAAACAGGCGTTGCAGAGTTGTCTGAAGCCATTCAGCATCATCAGCAATTACAGGCAACACCGGAACGCAAGAAGTGGTTGTTGGCAGAAAAAGCGTTTCAGCTCATCAGTCGACACAGGATGCGTGATGTCAGCAAGCAAAAGCTCGTAGAAGATATTGCAGAACAAATGGCAAGACCGGGCTTTAATCTTTTTCAATTTCTCTCTCAACAATTTCAATCCTGATGTCTGATTCCCGGCTGCATATTTGGCTGGATGC
>JBJTJJ010000558.1:0-2812 GCA_046095445.1 Sediminibacterium sp. | reverse complement strand
TTTGGCACCTCGATGTCGGTTCGTCACATCCTGGGGCTGGAGAAGGTCCCAAGGGTTCGGCTGTTCGCCGATTAAAGTGGCACGTGAACTGGGTTCAGAACGTCGCAAGACAGTTCGGTCCCTATCTGTGGTGGGCGCTAGTAAATTGAGTGGACATGACCTTAGTACGAGAGGACCGGGTCGTACGTGCCGCTGGTGTATCTGTTATGCCGCCAGGTGTAATGCAGAGTAGCTATGCACGGCAAGGATAAACGCTGAAAGCATCTAAGCGTGAAACCTTCCACAAGATGAGTTTACTTTTAAGGGTCGTCAAAGACTATGACGTTGATAGGCTACAGGTGTAAAACTGGTAACAGTAAAGCCGAGTAGTACTAATTGCCCGTAAGCTTTATTTTTTTTCTTGTTCTTTGATCAGCTTCCCAATATGTACATTATTGGTTGCACAACAACCGCAACAGCTTATGGTGGTTTTGCCGGGGGTGTTCACCTCTTCCCATTCCGAACAGAGAAGTTAAGTCCCCCATGGCCGATGGTACTTGCATTACGCCGGGAGAGTAGGTAGCTGCCATATTTATTGAGAGCCTCATTGATTTATTTCAATGAGGCTTTTTTGTTTTTATATCCGAAGTGTATCAGTGTGAGTGTGGGATTGAGTGTGAAAACAGGTAACTCCACACCCGCACTAATAGGCCAGTGTGGGTTTGAGAGTGAGTGTGAAAAGCATACTCACACCCGCACTCACACTCACACCGTGTTTTCACCGTTCTACCTACCCGTTATTTCACCCTTTTTTTCTGAATTCAGTGTTTTCACGGATTCCACCTCCTATACCCCATCAGTACCTTAGAAGCATAAGCATCACATCATGCATCGTCTCTTTCGCACTCTCCTTCTTCTCACCATCCTTGTCTCCACTCTTCATTGTCGCCTCTCCCAACTGCCTTCCTTCGATCCGGACCTTTATCGTCAATTGGTTTCTACCATCAGCAAAACAGATCAACTCTATATCAACCTGCGGCTGGCAGATTCTACTCAACGGAAATTTTCTCTCCATAGCAAACGATACGCCGGCGTTGAAAAATCTATCCGCATCATAGCTCTGCAATATGAGGCTCGTCCTTTCAATAGCCGCTTCCTACCTATCATCAATAACATCACCCTCCTCTTTGAACGCTACCGCGATGAACACCGCACCCGCAAAAAATCACCGACCGATGCAGAATTGCTCATTTACCAAACCTACCTGCGCAATGCCTGGAAACCCTTACTCATCGCAGAACAATCTCTCAAAAGATAAATCCAAAACATTTTACCATGAACTGGGAATCGATCACCTCCGATATGCTGTCTGCCATGCAGGATCAAGTTGGTAAGGACTGGCCTGCAATGAAAGAAGCTGCCAGAACTTTTTTGCAACAACGCATCGAAAGATTGGCTAAACTTCATGAGTTAAAACGCTCCGGTTCTATAGACGATCAATTTTTACAATTACGTCTTAAGGAAGAAGAACTTTTATATCGTTCCGAATTAAATGCCCTTTCCATTAGTTCGCTGGCAGCCATCCGTCGCGCTACCAGGGCTGCTTTTAAAGTGCTGACCCGCTCGTTACTTGCTGCTATTTTTTAAACTTATTTTTTCCCGCTTGTCCACCCCATCTACCCATACCTATCATTCCATCCTGCTTTCTTATCTGCAACTAAGGAGGGCTATAGGGTGGCTGGGTATTGCCCTCGCCCCCGTATTGCTGTTGGGGTTCCTTTTCCTTTCCCCCGATTGTCCTGTTCCTCCCAGTATTAGTCATTTTTTTTACACCGCCATGGGTACCTATTTTACAGGTTCCCTTATAGCAATAGCTCTTTTTCTTTTTTTCTATTCCGGACCTGAAAGGGCTGACCGTATGGCCGCAAGGTTAGCCGGTACCTGTTCCTGCCTAGTTGCCTTTTGTCCGACCAGCAGCTACTGTTCTCAATGTCCATCCTGCAATTTTATATTGCTTCAGCCGCAGTCTTATTTAACGTTTCTGCATTATATGGCTGCTCTCCTTCTTTTTCTGATCCTTGCTTTTTTTTGTCTCTTTCTCTTCACCCGAACCCAGCCCAATCAAGTACCCACTCCTCAAAAGATTTGGCGCAATCGCATCTACCGAATCTGCGGTTATCTGATTCTTGCTTGTATTTTTTTATTAGTAGCAATAGAAAATAAATGGCTACCGGAAATAAAATATTCTGTTGATGACTTTCCGTTTTTTCTACTAGGTGAATCTATCGCTCTCACAGCTTTCGGTATTTCCTGGTTGATCAAAGGGGCCGTATTCATGAGGGATCACTGAACTGTTTCCATACAAAAAAAACCTGCAGTGAGTAACTGCAGGTTCATTCTAAAATTCATATAAGTTTAATTGCCGGCACCATCAGCCATCGCCCGCTTCACGGCATATTCACCTACCTTTTTTCCGGAGGCTAGTCCGGCAGTACAATCGCTGCGGTAGTGAATGGCACCATACAGTCTCGACAAAGAAGCCTCTGCTGCCATGGCATTGAATGATTCCTTGCGGGAAGGAACCAGGTATCCAAGAATTTCTGCGGCTGCACCACTGAACGTACTATGTCCGGATGTATAAGAAGGAAAATTGGGTAACCCGGTCAGTGTTTTAATGGAGGGATCAACCTGTGAGGGGCGCGGATTGTAATAAGTGTACTTTGCATCCCAGCATACAATGGCTGCATCCATCAGTGACATATTGAGTAAGGCAAAAGCCCGGGCCCAGCGAACCTCGCTCCACTTCAACTTCACAAACTCTTCTGCAGCTATG
>JBJTJJ010000557.1:0-1211 GCA_046095445.1 Sediminibacterium sp. | reverse complement strand
CACAATACTGAAAAGAATGAATTTTCGTTTCATCTTGATTTACCGGGGTATTATCAGCAAAACAATATCATAACCGTGCTGAGTGCTGTCAGGGTTTTGCAGCAAATTGGGTATATGATTCAAATCGATCAGGTGGCAGCAGCTTTTAAAAAAGTGGTGAAAGTTACCGGACTACATGGCAGATGGGAAACCATTCGACAGCAACCTCGTATTATTCTCGAAGTAGCCCATAATGAAGATGGAATCCGACAAGTAATACAACACTTACAAAGAATTCAATACGCTCGTTTATACATTATAATCGGAATGGTTAAAGACAAAGAAATTAAATCTGTTCTTTCTTTACTACCCAAAGATGCCGACTATTTCTTCTCACAAGCCCATCTTCCCAGAGCATTGCCAGCTAATGATTTGATGCAGTTGGCAGTAGAAACCGGACTCAAAGGGGAAATGATTCCCCATGTAAATGATGCTTTGGCTAAGGCCATTTCAATTGCTGGAAAAGATGACCTGATTTTGGTATGTGGTAGCATTTTCCTCGTAGGAGAAGTAGATGTACCAACATTCAGAAAAGCTAGTAAGTAAGTTTTCCTAATTTTTCCAATGCGCGAAATACAGTAGTTATATGCATGGACTGTATAAAACTATTATTGCGTAATAAGTGAATTACTTCATCGATACTAACGAGTTTGATTTCAATATCTTCGCCAGGGTCAGGTGTTGGATCCTGCACTTTTTTCCCTCCTGTTGCTAGAAACATGTACATCAGGTTACTATTAGTTGACGGATTAGAAGAGGTAATCCCCAGGGATTCGAAATGATCAAAAACATAACCAGTTTCTTCGAGTAACTCACGCGCAATGGCGTCTTCCAAACTCTTATCAGTAGTGTCGACACAACCACCCGGTAATTCAATACCGGTATGTTGTAATGCATGTCTGTATTGTCTCTCCAGAATTACCTCTCCACCTGCCGTGATTGCAAAAGCACATACCCAATTGGGAAAATCATATACATAGTAAGGCGAAACGATACTTCCGTCGGGTTTTTCGCAGGTATCTACCCGAATATTCAACCAATTTTCGTTGAAAAGGGGTTTTGAGGAAATGGTTTTCCAACGCAAATCTCTTTCTTCTACCATTGGTTTCTGTTTCTCAAAGATGTAATATGTGCCACATGGTGTTTGCCATGCCAGGCATAGAGTGTAATCA
>JBJTJJ010000556.1:0-2636 GCA_046095445.1 Sediminibacterium sp. | reverse complement strand
TTTTTATCCTGAATTACTTTATTAGCAAATTCTACCTGATCCAAGGTTGCTTTGATTTGATATTCCAGGGTCTTAATGGAATAATGGTAAGAATCAAGCAGAGATGAGGGGATATTCAAAACAGATAAGCACACAAAAATCACGTACAACAACGTGATCAATCGGTACCTGTTCAAATTAATATTTGCTGCCATTTTATTTTAATTGACTGTCTCCGAAAAGACAATGACTGGATATTTGTCCTATAGATTGAAAGAATTTCATTTGATATTACATTTCAATTTATAGAGATCCGGATTTTTTTATTACTTATTGATATAGAAGAAAAAATATTTTAAATTTTACTACTAACCAATAGTTCGGAATGTATTAATAATTTGGCTCGACACATTATTGAAGCGATAGATGGCATTGTTCAGTCCTTCCAATTGCTCCTGGAACAAGTTCATCTTGTCGGATGATATCACCGATATCGCCGCCATCTTCTGCAGATTGATCTGCAACTCGCGGATATCTTCGCTGATCTCATGCAACTCAATAAATGATGCCGATACCCGCATCACATTCACCTTGAAGTCTGAAAACGCCTTCGTCGATTCCGACAAATTCCTCGACATCATCTCCAATGACTCCTGGTATTTACTACTGCCCTGTACTATCCCGTAGTTCAAACTCTCAAACTGCTGCATGAAGTCTGCCATACCCTGATAGTACTGACGTGATAAATTCTCTATGTTCTTCTGCATCCCCGGCATACTCGATACCGCAGCCGGCTCTCCCTCCACCGTATCTACCAGCTCCGGAAATAACCGGTCCCAGTGGTACACTTTCTCCACCTTGTCATCCTTGTACTGTATCGCCGACATCGTAAATACCAGTGCCTCCACACCCAAGCCCGTCAACAACAGCGGGTCCTGAAGCTTCCACTCCAAAAACTTCGCAATTACCCCAATCAGGATAACCACAGCTCCGATACTGTAGAAAAAGTTGAATACATCAAACTTCCTTTTTTTTGCAGGTGTTTCCCCGTTTTTCATATCTCTGTTTTTATTGATTCCTTAATCATACCGGCTCTCGCCGCACTTACCCTACTCAACCCTCTACCATCCCTCAGCCCTCCATCTCTGCTCCTACCGCTTGTTGAACCGATACATAAAATGTATCTCCGCCAAACCCGATCCCCCATATATCGCATTCGAGTATAAGCCTCCTATCGAATAGTTCAGGTTAATCTGTGCCGTATTCTCTATCGGTACTCCTACTCCCACCGTCATAGTTCCAGCTGTCGAATAAATAAAGTTCGCCGATAACAGATTATTCGCGTTCACCTGAACTCCTCCCAGTATCTGCATCTCTGTCTCCTTATACATAATCGCCCCCGCAAATACCTTCGCATACGATCCCGGACCCAGTAACTTCCCTCCCCCTATACTCAACTTGTAGCCCAAACCACCCTGCATCATCACATAATCTAACGTCTGCAAAGTCTTATTCTGCAAGCCCGCCGTCAGGTTCGGTGCCACCAATTGTACCTCCAGCTTATCCGTGTACAAAGTCAAACCAAAACTACTGAAAAACGAAGGCGGCACACTGTTATAGGCCAGCACCGTCGGATCCCCGGGATCACCTATAATCTGACCTCCCAAACCAGAATTCTCTACCACACGGCTATTCCTGAATCCGGCCCCTATTCCGAAGCGAAGCTTCATCCCACTCTTAAAAGACATGCCATACGCATACGAAAAATTGAACAAGGTCTGGTTCAATATACCTATGTTCTGGCGCGTCATAATCAAGCCAATACCCGCTGTCTCGCTGATAGGCATATCCGCAGAGGCAGCATACTCCTTCGCCAAGCCCGGCTGTGAATTGTTCATCGGTGAACGAAAAACACCATTCAACCGCAATGCTTCTCCCATACCCGACTGTGACGGATTGAACACCACCTTATTCTCAAAAACGCTCGAACTGAAAAAATTATTCTGAGCCGTTACACCTAATTGCCACAGAAGGAATAATGTCAAAAATCGTGTTTTCTTTTTCATAGGTTGATTTTATTCTCTGTTAGTTGAGTATCGTTAAGAAACCTTTAACAATTGCTGCGCCATTGTTCAGGTCAATGTCGTAATAGTAGGTACCGGTCGGCAGTTTGACACCATTTACTTTACCATCCCAATCTCCTACATAACCGCCTGCTGATCCCGGAGCTCCCTTACCCAGTTCTTTAACCAGCTGTCCATTGGCGTTGAATATCTTGATGCTGTTGTTCGGATAGAACTCTATGTTCTTGATTTTCCACGTATCGTTATATCCATCACCATTAGGTGTGAGTACATTGTTCGGGAAGATTTGATAGCCGTCAGTTTTAACTACCACTTTCACTCCCAAAGTATCAGAACAACCTTCCAGATTAGTCACTTTAACCGTGAATCGGGTATCCCTGATTGGGGAAACAAACGGACTAGCAGAAAGATAGTTACTTACCAGGTTTCTAGGTGTCCACTCATACAAGACACCACCTGATGCGAACAGCTGTGTGCTATTTCCTATATTAATAATGAAGTTATCATTATTGGTGATTGATATAGTTGGTTTTGGATGCAGGTTCACACGAACAGCAGCAGTATTTCCTATAC
>JBJTJJ010000555.1:0-2578 GCA_046095445.1 Sediminibacterium sp. | reverse complement strand
ACACGCAACATAACCTATGTTGCTTTTAGTGCTGCTCCTTCCTCAACAGACTCAGCCAATGTATACAACGAACTGATGTCCTTGAAAGACAGTTTTGCAACAGCGAAAGATGCCGGACTCTTCCTTGCAAAGAACTCATCTGCTCTACCTTTTTACGATAGTTATTTTAGCAAAAGCCGAATTCAACAACCCAACAAAGACACACTGGTTCGTATTCCCGTAGGTCAGGTATATGGGCCCTATGTTGATGGCAACAACTACGTTTTGGCAAAAATGATCAATAGCAAGACCTGGCCCGATAGTTCCAAGGTGAGACACATCCTTATTGCATTCAACGACCCAAATACGCGCCAGCCCATACGCAATGATAGTATGGCTTCCAAGCTGGCAGACAGTATAAGAAATGCTATTATTACCGGTGCTGACTTTAATGCCCTTTGTAGCCGTTATTCTAATGACCCCGGTAGCAAGGATAAGGGAGGAGTGTATGAATATTTTCCCCAGGGACAGATGGTGGCAGAATTCAATGACTACTCTTTCGATAAACCTGTTGGTACCAAGGGGGTTGTTAAAACTGAATTCGGCTATCACTACATTGAAGTACTGGGTCAAAAGAATCCTAACCCCGCTTACAAGATTGCTTATCTGGCTAAACCAATCCTTGCCGGAACAGAAACTGAAGCTGCTGCCGCTGCTGCTGCCGCTCAATTCCTGGCTGCCGCAAAGGATGCACGGAAGTTTTCTGATGAAGCTACCCGTTTGAAAAAGCCACTACAGAGTATTTCAGACATCCGCGAAAACGATTATACAGTATGCACCCTTGGTCTATCCAGAACACTCGTTCGTTGTATTTTTCAAAACGACGCCGGAGATATTTCAGAACCTACCAGCATTGGTGATCAGATCATCGTTGCAATAATCAATGGCATTTTCCCGAAGGGAACCATGTCTGTTGCCGAAGCAAAACCACTCGTTGAAAACCTGGTTCGCAACGAGAAAAAAGCAGCCCTCATTGCCACCACAAAATTCAAGGGAAAGACCCTTGATGAAATTGCGAAGAATCTCCAGGCACCCGTTCAAAAAGCTGACACACTTTTCTTCTCTGCCCCCTTCATTGCCGGTGTGGGTAATGAACCGGCAGTTGTTGGTGCCTCATTTAATAAATCTCAGATTGGAAAAACAAGCTCTCCCATTCGTGGAACAACGGGTGTATTTGCTATCCAAACTGAATCAGCGGGTGCCCGACCCTTCATGCAGGATTCGGAGTCTTTCAAACAAAGTCTAATGCAGCTGTTGCGCTCCGGGTCTTTCCGCAGCCAAGACGCCCTTCGCAAGGCGGCCAAAATAAAAGACAACCGGTTCCAGTTTAATTAAACCACCAGGCGTATCGTGTAATTGAGGCCCGGAACCCCCGGGCCTTTATTTTTACCATTTCCGAAACGATTGACCTGTCACGAACCATTAACTTTGCAGTATTCTCTTCTATATGGATCAACCATTTATCAACAAGGTAGCCGAAAGCGGTCTTGTAACCCTTGACCCGGCGGAGCTCTATCCGACAGAAAACATTCGCCTTTTCGACCTAAAGAAGCACCTTTTCATGAATCTAATTCTTAAAGAAAAAGATTTTCGTTTGGCGCTTCAAAATACAGATTGGTCTGTATACGATGGGGCCGCGGTGGGAATCGTGTGCTCCACAGATGCGATCATTCCATTATGGGCGTATATGCTCGTAGCTTCAGCCCTGGAACCCCATGCTTCTTTTATATGTAAGGGGAATGAGCAACAGGTGCTGGAAGTACTGTTCCTGCGAAACATTTCCGCCATTCGTGCCGAAGATTTTGCGGGGCAGCGAGTGGTAGTAAAGGGCTGCGGCGAAAAGCCAATTCCGGAATCTGTATATATTGCTATCACCGAAAAGATTCGCCCACAAGTAAAAAGCATCTTTTTCGGAGAGCCCTGCAGCACGGTTCCGGTGTATAAGAAAAAATAACTCCTGTCTATTTATTTCTTCCTTGTTGTTGCGTCAACATAACGCGTGTCATAGTCCTCGCGAATGGTGCCTAGCACCCGGTCCCAAAACAAAAAATACAAGCCATAATTTCCTTTAAAATATTGATGGTGTTGGTTGTGGTTAACCGAGGTGTTGATCCACCTTCCGATTCTTGTTTTGTGAAACCCCTTCGGATATAACTCGTAGCCGAGATGCCCGTAAACGTTGTACACGATCATCATCAGGAAGAACAACATCAGGTGGGTTTTGTGTATAGGAACGGTAAATAAAAAAACTACCACAATGCCCACTTCTACCAGGGCCTCCAGCGGGTGAAATGCATACGCCGCCCAGGGGCTGGGATTCGTTGATTTATGGTGTACCAGGTGGAAAAGATTAAACAGCCTTTTGTGGTGCATGATCCGATGGGCGAAATAAAAATAAGTGTCATGCATGACAAACAAAACGGGGAAAAATGCAAAATAATAGAACCAACCATATTCCGAACTCTCCATATACCGAGTTGTATATTTCTCGATAGAAGGAACAGCAATCAGCGGTTATGTAACGGTTGCGAAATTAAAA
>JBJTJJ010000554.1:0-5236 GCA_046095445.1 Sediminibacterium sp. | reverse complement strand
AAAAGTGGTAGGCACTATGGTTCGGGGTAGCTTTAATCTCAATCAAAACACATAAAAACTGCAACATGGAAAACAAACCCACCGCACCCTGGCTTATCGCCCTCATCACCAGTCTTGGTTTTATTGTATTCAACCTTGTACTGTATATAACAGACCAACTCACCAATAAATACATGAGTTGGGTTTCCAGTGCTATTCTCGTCATTGTGATCATCTGGGCCTGCATCCATTACGCCAAACAAATGAATGGAGATGTTACATTCGGCAATGTATTCGGTCATGGATTCAAAGTAACAGCCGGCATCGCAGCAATTTTGTCCGTCTATACTTTTATCGCGTTCAAATTCATTCATCCTGAAATCATAGAAAAAACAATTGACATTACCCGGGCTGAAATGGAGAAAAAACCAGAACTGAACGCCGAATCAATTGATATGGCAGTTAATATGACCCGTAAATTCTTCATTCCCTTTGCACTGGCAGGATCTCTGTTCGGTACCGCTTTCGTTGGATTAATTGCATCTCTGCTGGGTGCCGCATTCGCGAAGAAAAATCCTCCTAAATCTCCATTTGAAACAGGCAGCTAATATGAACATCAGCGTTGTCATACCCCTCCTCAACGAAGAAGAATCACTTCCCGAACTGGCGAACTGGATAGAACGCGTGATGCAGGAAGCCGGCTTCAGTTATGAAGTGATCTTCGTTGACGATGGTAGCACCGACGATAGCTGGAATACCATTCTTTCCCTCGGAAAAAAAAATGCCGCCTTCAAAGGCATTCGCTTTCGCAGAAATTATGGCAAATCCGCCGCACTCAACGAGGGATTCAAAGCAGCCGCCGGTCAGGTTATCATCACCATGGATGCCGACCTGCAAGACTCTCCCGATGAAATACCCGCCCTCTACCACATGATCACCAATGATGGTTTCGATATGGTAAGCGGTTGGAAGAAAGTTCGTTACGACAATACTTTCACCAAAAACCTTCCTTCCAAATTATTCAACGCCGTTGCCCGCGCCAACTCTGGTATACACCTGCACGATTTCAATTGTGGTCTCAAGGCCTACCACCACCGCGTTGTTAAAAGCATCGAAGTATTTGGTGAAATGCATCGCTATATTCCCATCCTCGCCAAATGGAGCGGCTTCCGCAAAATCGGTGAAAAAGTGGTGGAACACAGACCCCGCAAATACGGCAGCTCAAAATTCGGGTGGCGTCGCTTTGTCAACGGCTTTCTAGACCTGGGCACTATCATGTTCCTGGGAAAATTCGGAAAACGTCCCATGCAATTCTTCGGACTGCTCGGTACCTTGTTCTTCCTCGCCGGCTTATTGTCGGTCATTTACCTCATCATCGGTAAACTGAGCTCTGCAGATTTCGCTCTCACGAACCGTCCGGCTTTCTACATTGCCCTGACCACCATGATCATCGGTATTCAACTGTTCCTGAGTGGATTTGTAGCTGAAATGATTGTACGCAATGCACCGGAGAGAAATCACTACCAGATAGATGAAAAATCAGGCTGGTAGTATTTCACACTGCTTCAATCTACCCCATTCACCCGCGTTTCAGTAACTTTGCACCATTCCTGGCTTCCTGAAAAAGCAGCTATTGCAAAAAGTAATCATCATCGGTCCGGCATGGCCCCTGCGGGGCGGTCTCGCCTCTTTCAATGAGCGGCTGGCACGCGAATTTCAGCAGATGGAATTCCATACCGAACTGTTCACCTTCACACTGCAATATCCGGACTTCCTCTTTCCCGGCACCACCCAATATTCTTCCGAACCTGCACCCGCCGATCTGCGCATTCGTCGTTGCATCAATTCTATCAATCCACTGAACTGGATCAAAGTAGGAAGAACCCTCCGGCAAATGGCGCCCGACCTCATCGTTGTTCGTTACTGGTTACCCTTTATGGCACCGTGTTTGGGCACCATCCTGCGCATCGTGCGCGGCAATAAAAAGACCCGCATCGTTTGCATTGCTGATAACATCATTCCCCACGAGAAAAGACCGGGTGATACGCAATTCACCCGCTACTTCGTGCAATACATCGATGGATTCATCACCATGAGCGACCGGGTGATGCATCAACTGCGGGACTTCTCCCAACGACCTGCAGAAATGGTGGTGCATCCGCTCTATGATCATTTTGGAACCATTTTACCCAAGTCAGCTGCGCGTCAATACCTCCAACTGCCCGAGCAGGAAAAAATCATTCTCTTCTTTGGTTTCATCCGGCCTTATAAAGGACTGGATCTTTTACTCGAAGCAATGGCAACGCCTGAAGTGCGTGCTGCCGGCATCCGACTACTGGTAGCAGGAGAATTCTATGAAGATGCTGCCCCCTACCACGCCATCATTGAAAGAGAACAATTGCACAACAGTGTTTATCTGCGAACAGCATTCATTGCAGACAGCGAGGTGAAATACTATCTCTCTGCAGCAGACTTCGTTATACAACCCTATCGACAAGCTACCCAAAGCGGTGTGACCCCACTCGCTTATCATTTTGAAAAACCTATGCTGGTGACGACTGTTGGGGGGTTACCGGACAGGGTGCTGCAGGAGAAAACCGGACTAATCACTGAACCCACGGTTCCCGCATTGGCGAAGGGAATTCTTGAGTTGTATCATTGGGGGGAAGCACACTTCATACCTTATATCCAGGAAGAAAAAAAACAATACAGCTGGGAAAAACTCGTCCATGCAATCTTGCGGGTCGGAAAATAAATCATTAATTTACCTCTTATGGAAATATCATCTACCATCGCTGCCAGAATCAATGCATCCATCGCTGTTAAGCAACAAATATTGACTGATGGCACTTTGCTTCCTATCATCGAATCTGTTGTGCAGGTTATTACGACTGCGTTCCAGCAAGGCCATTCCGTTTATTTTTGTGGGAACGGCGGAAGTGCTGCTGATGCACAACACCTGGCTGCCGAATTCTCCGGACGTTTTTACAAAGACCGGAAAGCATTACCATCCGAAGCCCTGCATTGCAACACTTCCTACCTGACTGCCGTCGCGAATGATTATAGTTACGATGTGATCTATGCCCGACTGATTGAAGGCATCGCGAAGAAAGGTGATGTGCTGATCGGCTTGAGTACCTCCGGTAATTCAGCCAACATATTGCGTGCCTTTGAAAAAGCTGCTGAGCTGGGGGTTATCACGATAGGCATGACAGGTGCTTCCGGAGGAAAAATGAAAGAGCAAGCTGATTACCTGATCAATGTTCCTTCTTCAGACACGCCGCGCATACAGGAAAGTCATATACTGATCGGACATATCCTTTGTGAACTCACCGAAAAAAATATTTTCGGATGATGCCCGTAAAAGAAGCCATCATCCTGGCAGGAGGCCTCGGAACCAGATTGCGGGAAGAAGTGCCTGATTTACCTAAATGCATGGCTCCGGTGAATGAACAGCCCTTCCTGCACTACCTGATTCTCTTTCTGCAAAAAGCAGGTATCGAAACATTTATTTTTTCATTGGGCTATAAAGCGGAAGCTGCCATTGCATTCATCGAAAAAAACCTTCCACCTTCTGCCTACAAGTTGGTGATAGAACCCGAACCCCTGGGAACCGGCGGAGGCATTCGATTGGCCATGCAAGTTGTGGAAGGAAAAAATGTTTGGGTACTGAATGGTGATAGCATTGCATTGGTTAATCTGGAGGAACAATACAAGTTACATGAAAGCCGATCAGCTATAGGTACATTGGCTTTGATTCCGCAGCAACAGTTTGACCGCTATGGCACAGTTACCATTGATCAGAACAACCGCATCACAGGATTTGAAGAAAAAAAATGGCAGGAAACCGGATTGATCAACGCCGGTATTTATCTATTCGATACCAACACTTTTTTACAATCAACCCCCAACGGAAATTTTTCCCTGGAAACGGAATTTTTGCAACGCCGCTATTCCACCCTGCCCATGTATGGTTATGTGGAATCAGCTTATTTCATTGACATAGGCGTTCCGCAAGATTATCGCCGCGCCCGGGAAGAATTCGCCCAACTATTTTAACTATGTCCTTTCAACTCTCACAAGCGGACCACTCCTGGACGATCTTTCTGGATCGGGATGGAGTTATCAATCATGACAAAGACGATGATTACATCAGACATGCAGGTGAATTTGTTATGTATGACAATACATTGAGTGCCTTGCATACTTTATCACAACTCTTCCACCGGGTGGTGATAGTGACCAATCAAAAGGGGGTGGGTCGCGGACTTATGACACTGCAAGACCTGAATGGTATTCATGATCTTTTATTGGAGGAAGTAAAAAAAGTGGGCGGAAGAATAGACAAAATTTATTTCTGTTCAGACATAGACAATGATTCCCCCAACCGCAAACCCAATCCTGGCATGGCTTTCCAGGCAAGAGAAGAATTTCCTGATATCGACCTTGCTAAAAGTATGGTGGCAGGCAATCGCTTGTCTGATATGGAATTCGGAAGGAATGCCGGAATGCACACTATCTTCATAGCCACCACCCATCCGGAAGTTCCTTTCCCCGATGAACGCATTGATAGTCGCTTCGATAGTCTCTTTGCCTTTGCAGAGGCCTGCCGGCGGGAGATGAAAAGTTAACCAATTTTTCTATCCTGCTAACTCCCAATAGTTGATACCTTTGCAGTATGGTGACGAAAAGAATTGTTAGTCGGCTGCAGGTGGTATTGGTAGGAATCATCTTGGGGATATGCGTCGGAACACTGGGCTGCGTGACTACCGGCTCTGCGCAGACAACCAAAGAGAGTGAACAAGCTTCTTTTCAGTCCATGGAAAATATTCTTCGTGACCAGGCCTTTCAAATCATCAATGGTCCGGAGTGGTCTGATCGTTTACAGGCGGATAGTATTTTTACCCGCACGTTGGTACGAACATTGAGAGCCAAGAATTCTTTCCGCTATGCTTTTGATTCCCTTGGAACCGTATCTGTTTTGTATGCGCCGGACAGTACCTTCAAGATCTTTAGCTGGCAGTTGATGAAAGACCCTTCCTATTATCGATACAAAGCTGCCATACAGTACAATACTCCGGATGGCAGTCTTCGGTTGACGCCTTTGTTTGATGCTTCCCCTTTTACAGATCAGCCCTGCGATTCGGTGCGGGATGCCACACAGTGGATTGGTCAGTTGTATTACAACATCCTGCTCCACCACCACCAGGGAAAATCTTATTACACCTTGCTCGGTTATGATGAAAATGATGAGACC
>JBJTJJ010000553.1:0-1288 GCA_046095445.1 Sediminibacterium sp. | reverse complement strand
GGAGCTTCCACCTACAAAAAGATTAAACTTTCCGGACTCAGCCTTGAAACTGAGATCTTCCTGATAGAAGCTAAAATCATTCGTTGATAAAATAAACTCAACCTCTTTGGTTCGTCCGGTACGAGAATTAAAAGCCTTCCGAAAAATTACAATCTCACCCGGTGAAACCAAAGAGGTTGAGTTTATTTTATCAACGAATGATTTTAGCTTCTATCAGGAAGATCTCAGTTTCAAGGCTGAGTCCGGAAAGTTTAATCTTTTTGTAGGTGGAAGCTCCGCTGCTACTACAAAAGCCACATTCTTTCTGCGTTAAAATATAAGTAAGCAACTCTTTACTCATGTTCCTACTCTATCAATGTAGATAGGTTATTCAGCGTATTTGATGCAATACATGTTTAGATTAGATTCGAAGCACCACCAACATAATTCTCTCTTTTGATGCAGCAGCAGGAATTTTTAGTTGCTTTCCATTCCAATAGATATCGATTGTCTTTCCTTTTCCTGCGGGAAGCAGTAAATCTACTCCACCAATAAAAGGAAGGGAGTTAAACTGTCGAAGTACTTTGCCTGAGCTACTGCTATCGCCATCATCAAAAATGAAACTGCTGATCACTGTTTTGCTAGCAGGAGTTAGTGCCGGAGAACATACCGGAGAACCATTGACGGTTACGGAATCACGCCCTCCTATCATTGCACCGGTGGCAGAATATACTACCAATATGGATTGATCATCTTTTTCCGGCAGCGTTCCCAACATCGCCATCATACGATTGCCTTCCGGTATGCCACGGAGATAAACAAGCGGATCCGAATGGCTGAAAGCAGGAAAGAAATAAGAGATCTTTCTTTTGCTGCTGTCAGCAGGAATAAGCTCAACTTCATAAGGGTTACCCGGCTTTACAATTACCGGACCCCATCCACCTGCGTCGGCTACAGTAAGTCCTTTAATTGCTCCTGCCATTTTTCTGGCTCCGTTATTTTTTTTCAGCGGATAGATATTGATCTGGGCACCCAACATTGGCTGGTTATCACCCAAAAGAACTGCTTTGCCAGCAATAGATACTTTTCTTCCATTACCAATAGGTATGAAGTCTTTCTTATCACGATTGAAAAATTGTAGCATGGCTTTTAGTGATGTTTCACTGGTTGCCACCTGATAGTGGTCTTCCTCTGTGAGTGCCAGATTAGAAGCGCCTTCAGTGGGACCAGCTGAATTGCCTGCCACTTTATCTCCGGAGGAAAAAATAGTAAGGCATCGATCGTTGGGGAACCAGTCGTAACTGCCTGT
>JBJTJJ010000552.1:0-4710 GCA_046095445.1 Sediminibacterium sp. | reverse complement strand
CTCATACCGTTGGAAGCACAACACCGTGAGCGCGGGGGAAAAGCAACTGAAGTGCTGCTGCAACAAAACGACAACTGGTAAAAGATCTTGGCTGGTGGAACCTGCACCTGCCGGAAAAGGACGGTGGTATGGGACTTACCCTCTGTGAATTCGGGCAGGTAAGTGAAGTGCTTTCATTGGCACCTTACTATGGTCAATATACTTTCAACTGTCAGGCACCCGATATAGGGAATACTGAATTACTGATTCGCTTTGCCTCCCCGGAAATAAAAGAAAAATTTTTACACCCTTTGCTGGAAGGAAAAATTCGCAGTTGCTTCTCGATGACAGAGCCGGCAATGCCGGGTTCCAATCCCGTGCGGTTGGGAACTACCGCTGTTAGAGAAGGAGACCAGTATGTTATCAATGGCACCAAGTGGTTCACTACCGGTGCAGATGGAGCCGCTTTCACCATCGTAATGGCAGTGACCAATCCCAATGCAGCACCCCACCAGCGTGCGAGCATGATTGTAGTACCCACTGATACACCCGGCTATGAACGGGTAAGGAATATACCTGTTTTTGGGGAAGCCGGCGAAGGCTGGGCAAGTCATTCGGAGGTACAGTTCACCAATTGCCGGGTACCTGCCTCTCACCTCATTGGTGAAGAAGGAATGGGATTCAGATTGGCACAGGAACGTCTCGGACCAGGTCGAATTCATCACTGCATGCGCTGGGTAGGTATTGCTGAAAAAGCTTTCGATCTGATGTGCCGCCGCGCTGCAAGCAGAGAAATGGAAGAAGAAATTTTGTTGGGACAAAAACAATTCATCCAGGGTTTCATTGCAGAAAGCCGCGTGGAAATTGACGCTTCACGATTGCTGGTATTGCGCACTGCCCACCACATCGACTTGCGGGGCGCAGCACAATGCCGCGAAGAAATTGCCGGCATCAAATTCTATGTTGCCAATATGTTTCTTCGTGTGCTCGACAGAGCCATACAGGTACACGGAGCAATGGGACTCACCGATGATACCCTGCTCGCCAACCTCTACCAACATGAACGTGGTGCCCGTATATGGGATGGTGCCGATGAAGTACACAAACAAAGTCTGGCCATACAAATCCTGAAACGCTATGGTCTGGATGTAAAAAAGAAAAACAAATTGGCTTAACCATTCCGCATGTCGCTTCCTAACCTCGATCAGCAGATGCCTGCTTTGCAGGAATGGTTAGATCTTCATCTGCCAACATTTGGAACTATACAGAACATTGATTCTGTTACCGGAGGTTATTCGAATCTCACTTTCCGACTCCACACCACCAGTGGCAATTATATGCTGCGCATGCCTCCGCCCGGCTCCGCGGTAAAAACAGCTCACGATATGGGCAGAGAATTCCGGGTGCTCACTGCACTTCGTCCTTCTTATCCTCTGGTACCGAAGGTCTATAAGTATTGTGAAGATACAGCTGTGTTGGGTGCACCCTTTTATATCATGGAAGAATTACAAGGTATAATTCTTAGGCCCGGATATGATGGGTTGAAAGATATTTCCCCCGAAAAATTTCGTCACATGTCCGGGCAACTCATCAATAACCTGGTTGAACTGCATGCAATTGATATTGATGCTACCGGACTGGCACAATTAGGAAAACCGGAAGGGTATGTTCATCGACAAGTGAAGGGATGGACAGAAAGATATTTTCAATCAGCAACCGATGAGTTGCGTGATATGGAGATGCTGGCAGAATGGATTGGGAAACAAACGCCACGTGCACAGCACGCTACGCTGCTCCACAATGATTACAAATACGACAATGTTTTATTCGATAGTAACCTCACAGCCATCACCGGCGTTCTTGACTGGGAAATGGCAACAATAGGCGACCCGCTGATGGACCTCGGCGCAGCCCTTGCTTATTGGTTTGAAGCCAATGATAACAAAGGGTTTCGCAGTTACAATATCACCTGGCTGCCGGGCAATTTGACTCGACAGGAATGCGCCGACCTCTACGCAGAGAAAAGCGGAAGAGATCTTAGCGACCTGCTATTCTATTATGTCTTTGGCTTATTCAAAAATGCTGTGATCGTTCAACAAATTTATTATCGCTGGAAAAAGGGACTGCATACTGACAATAGATTCGAAACCTTATTGGAATTGGTTAAGCTGCTCAGCCGCCATGGTATTGGAACGCTGGAAAAAAATTCAATTTCTTGATCAGCGTCTGCGACGCAATCCACCCCGCCAGTTGTAGCGCTCTGATCGGAACTGCTCATAGTTCTTACCGATCATGTAACCCAGCTCCAAATCGTTCAACCGGAGCAATGTTTCATAATCGGGGCGGTAGCGCACCATGAAACTATCGAGATCAGGCGAAGTAAGTCTGGTGATCTTGCGTACAAATGGTTTGGTAAAACGACTGTCAACATATTTATCCTGCTCCTGCATCAGCAATCGACGTTGCAGATTCAGCAAACTTGCTGTCCGCTTAAATCGAAACATGTTGATGATCTCATTGATGTCAAATCCGACCGTTAATCCACCGGGACTGTAATTCGGATTACTGCTTAAACGCAATGTCGGCTTCCTGAAATCAAATGCTTTCGCATTGTCGCGACGGTTTTGGATGGAATCAAAACGATAATAACTGTTGCGAACTACCACGTCGGGCAGATCAAAAGCCCGCAGATGTAACATCACATTGAAATTTTCGATATTGGAAATCGTATCCACGGGGTACTTCATGGTGGTCTTGCCAATCAAAGAGAACCAAATGGAATCTCTGGAAGATACGGTGATGGAATATCTTCCCATAGAGTCTGTGATGGTTCCACGTCCAGATGAGCTGATTACGCCCACGGCTTCAAGTGGACGACGTGCGGACAAATCATATACAGTGCCGCTGATAGTTACCTGCTGTGCCCGAAGTGATTCACTCGAGATGCTTCCCGCGAACAGAACCAATAATAATAAGAAGAAGGATGGCCTCAAAGCAGGGGTTTATTTGTAAACATAACTAACAAGTGGTAGCCCTCATCAATTCGGCCGCAAATTAACGTGGTTTTTGCAGTTCGATACCATTGTTCAGGTCAGAAATGTGCTTCCAGAATCTGGGGTAGCATCTTGCGCCAGGTGGGCCAGTCATGCGTGATGTCATGACCCCAAATTCAAAGGTCGTGGGGAATACCTTTTTGGTGTAGGATACCGGAAAATCTTCTGGATGCTTCCGGATCTTCATACGCGCCGCTACCGGTATAGATATGTATATGTCCGCTGCTGCGGATGCGGTCGAGATACCAGGGATCTTCCAGGCGGGGCAGGTAATGTTCCGGACTGTTATAATATACTTGTTCATCAAAAAAACCACGCGTATATTCCATCAGGTTGTATACGCCACTCATACTGATAGTGCCTTGAATCAGGTCGGGACGTTTTAGAAAAAGATTCATCGCATGCAGTGCGCCAAAGGAAGCCCCGCAACAATAGACTGGCGTGTCTTCACTGGTATGCGTTCTCACAAAGGGAATCAATTCCTTCCAAACATATTCATTGAACTGGTTGTGTCGGATGGCTTTGTGCTCAGGCACCATGGTATCGTGCATCCAACTCTCTTTGTTGATACTATTGATGCTGAAAACCTTCATCTTTCCCCCATCGATAAAAGGTGCCAGCGCGTCAATCAATTGGAAACGTTCATATTCCAGAAAGTCTGCTGCTGCCGTGGGTATCAAGACCAAGGCAAAACCATAATGTCCGTAAGTAACAACCGGCATTTCGGCATCGAGTGCCGGACTGTACCAGGAGGTAATCGATCTGTTCATGCAGGAGAGCGGCTGTTGATATCAGCACTGATTTAAAGAAAAATTACTCAATACAATTTCTACGAATTTCTTTCCACAGATCCTGATAACACTGGGCTGCATAGCTGGTGCGGGCAAAAGTTGCGAGCGGCGCCTGTTGAATGCCCATCTTCTCTACATCACTGAGATAAGGAATATAATTTTTGAAAAATACTTTGTCCTTATAAAACTCTGCCATCACTTCATGGTGCAGGTTCTTGCGGTGATCGACCATGCTGAAGAAACACTTGATCTTAGAGCTGTCAAGATCATTCGCCTTGAAATAATCCATCACCGTTTCATAGGAACGAATAGATAGAGTGGTGGGAATGTTGGGCATCAAAACCCAGTCTGCAGCATAAAAAATTGTTTCATGAAGCAGAGAGATGCCTGGCGGACTATCCAGGAAAATCACATCATACTTTTTCTGTAGTGGTGCCAGCAGAGAAGCAATCTTTTTTCTGGACTGCTTCATTTCATGTAATAAAACATCAGCATGTCTGGCAGATAAGTCTGCCGGAATCACATCCAGGTTTTCATAGGGTGTCGCCTGAATGGCATGCATCAACTCAAACTCACTGCTTAGAATTTTTTTCGATTCGTTTTTTACGCTGGCCTTTGCACCCAGGTAAAAGGAAGAAGATCCCTGTGGGTCGAGATCCCATATCAATGTTTTAAAACCTTGCTGGGCACTTAAAAAGGCCAGGTTGATGGTGGCTGCTGTTTTTCCCACCCCACCTTTGAGGTTGTACAATGCAATAGTTACCATGCTTCAATATACGAAATTTTTGATAAGTGGTGCCTAAACTGATTAGAGCAATCCCCCCATCAGTAGACATCCTACCACAATCCAGGGGGGCTGAATGCGACGGGATTGCAGCAAAAAAACC
>JBJTJJ010000551.1:0-1738 GCA_046095445.1 Sediminibacterium sp. | reverse complement strand
GTTTTAATAGAAGAGAAATTAATGGATGCAGCAACTGTATTGGGTGCTTGTGGTACTGCATTCGCTATGCGATATATCCGTGCTAATATTCAAGGTGGAATTGAAATTGGATTCAGTGCTGCAACAGCATCTCTAATAGCTGCGCAAACAGTTAAAGGAGCTGCTGAATTATTGCTCAGCAGAAATACCCATCCTGAACAGGAAATTGATAAAGTAACAACGCCTAAAGGATGTACGATTGCCGGATTAAATGAAATGGAGCACCGTGGCTTCAGTTCCTCCCTTATCAAGGGAGTGGTTACCAGTTACAGAAAAATTCAGGACGACATGTAAAGCAGACTAAAACTGTCGGGATAGTTTTTTTACTTGATGAATGGGCTTGTCTTCCTATTATTTTTCACTTCAGGCGTTCTTTGATAAATGCAATTGCCTTCGTATGTGCATCAGCAGTAGCTATTTTATCAAAAGAAGGATTGCTGGGATTGGCAAATCCATGTCCGGCATCATATATGTGAATTTGCAGGTTCTTTCCAGCGGAGCGCATATCCTCTTCAAAACGCTTGACAACTTCGGGTGATGGACTTCTGTCTTTACTACCGAAAATACCCAGTACATCGCATTGCAGTGTTTTAAGTTTTTCGAGGTTATTTTCCGGGCGACCATAATACATTACACAACCGGCTGCCTGATTGCCTGCGAGCAAACTGCTTTGTAAACTCCACATGCCTCCAAAGCACCAACCAATCGTAAAAATTCTCGCCTTGCTTCCCGCGTATGCGATTCCGCCACGCACAATATTTTCCAACCGATCTCTGGTAGCACCTTGAACAAGTTTCATAGCGCTATCGGGGGTGGATGCAACTTTACCATCATACATATCGAGTGCCAGTACATTGACATTGCCTAATTCCTCTGCCAGATCTTCCGCTTCGCGGATGATATTATCATTCATCCCCCACCATTCCTGGATGACCAAAATCCAATTATTACTCGATTGCTTGCTTTTAATGGCATATCCCTTGGCGACAGTCCCATCCGGTGCCTTGAATTCCACCCTCTCCCCCCTGGGTTGCGTCACCTTATATTTTCGGGGTAGCGGATGCATTGCAGCAAATTCCGGTGCCATGGCTTCTTGTCTAAATCGCTCAGTCACCTCCGACGAGAAGCAACTAATGTAACAATCTTCAGATAGCAAGGGTGCTTTGTATTTAGCCGGCTGGTGACCGACTAACAGAGTGGAAAGCAATACAATAGCTGCAAAAGGGAAAAGTTTTTTCATGGTGCCGGTTTTTTGATTGGCAAAATGGTGTGCCTAAAAGATGTACACGTTAAATTAACACTTTATTGGTGTAGAATGCTGAATTGGAAGGTCATATTTTTTTGCTTCCGCTTTTTGGTTTAGGTTTGTGCGACCTCCGAAATATTCTCCCTACGAACATTTCTTCCGGTCACCCCGCCACTTCCCGTGCAGTACTTTTTTGGGGGCCTTGTGCCAATTTTGAGGAAGTTTTGTTGGATCATAAATAAACAGATTCAGGTTATTTTATAAACCAGTATATGGCTAAATATATTTTTGTCACAGGAGGAGTTACGAGCAGTCTCGGAAAGGGAATCATCGCCGCCTCTCTTGCTAAATTGCTGCAATCACGCGGCTTGCGGGTAACTATTCAGAAGTTCGATCCTTACATTAATGTAGACCCCGGCACCTTGAACCCGTATGAGCATGGTGAGTGTTATG
>JBJTJJ010000550.1:0-1042 GCA_046095445.1 Sediminibacterium sp. | reverse complement strand
ACCTTTTACCTCTATTTTGGAGGAACACAATACGGACAACTCCATCATTGGGAAAATAATGTCTATCGGCCCAATGCAGAAGAAAGGGTGGGTGAACAATATGCCTTATTGCCCAGAATGGCAAGACTTTCTGCGGATATGAAACAGTTGGCTGAAGTGGTAAGGGAAATAAAAATTGTAGATATAAATGGTGAATTGTTAGAAGCAAAAAACAATAAAAAAATATTTGGCGGTGCTACCTGGATACACAAGTTCAACGGTCTATATTATCTAACCTATTCGACAGGCGATCAACGAATAATAGGATATGCAGTTGGTAGTTCCCCCTACGGCCCTTTTACTTACCGCGGAGTGTTATTTGAAACAACTACTGGAGCAGGTAGTAGACACTCAATAGTCAACATTAAAGGAAATTGGTATTTATTTTATCATGATGCACAATCATCTGGAACACCCAACCTGCGTAATGTCTACATGCAACAGATTACCCATTTACCCACCGGAGATATAACCGTTTCCTCAATGGGTGGCAAATAAGTTGACTAATTGAAAAATTAGTAAATTAGAGATAATAAAATTTCTTGCCATGAAAAAAATCTTCGTTTTTCTCTTTGCCTTCACCCTGTTTACATTAGCAGGTACTGCCCAGACAAAAAAATCTGAGCCAGCCAAGTCAGCAAAATCAGCCGGTCCCACCAAGAGTGATGGCACCCCTGATATGCGGTACAAAGCCAATAAGGAAACAGCTAAACCTGCAGGTCCAACCAAAAAAGATGGTACACTGGACATGCGCTATAAGGAAAATAAAGCTGCGCCTGCAAAGAAAGGAAAGGGATAAGCACGATTCATTCTTCATTACAAATGCCTCTTATACAGGGGCTTTTTTGTTACACGCAGCTGCTATGGCAGTAGCGGCAACCCAGCCACTAGCCCAGGCATGTTGAAAATTAAATCCCCCGGTAACACCATCTACATCGATTACTTCCCCACCAAAGTAAAGTCCGGAGTGCATTTTACTTTCCATCGTTGAAGGATTTATTTC
>JBJTJJ010000549.1:0-2359 GCA_046095445.1 Sediminibacterium sp. | reverse complement strand
GCTTACATCAATGGGAATGGCCTGCATGAGCTGCAATAGTTGTTCTCCTGGGGCATCTTTTCCAACCACGCTGATGATGGTAGTAGCAGCACTCAGTGCAGCGGTATTGATGGCTACATTTCCGGCACCGCCGATTCGTGTTTCTGTTTTTTTAACAGCAACAACCGGAACAGGTGCTTCAGGTGAAATTCTGTCTACTGAACCCCAGCAGTAGGTGTCGAGCATAACATCTCCTACTACCAGAACCCGAAGTCCGTTTATCTTTTCAAATAATGCGGGGGTAATCATACCTGATTGTTTTTGGCTCTTGCGGCTGCAAAATAATACAGCGGTACACCCAATAATGTAATGAGTAATCCCGGCCAGGTATATTCACGCTTAAAGAGCAACAGTAAGATACAAAATCCAATACCCATACAGATGTAAAGGGCGGGCAGGAAGGGATAGCCAACGGCTTTATAAGGCCGTTCTGCATTGGGTTGCTTTTTGCGGAGTATAAAAATTCCAATGATGGTCAACACATAAAATATTACTACCACAAAGGAAACCATGTCCAGCAGATCCCCGTACTTACCACTCAGGCAAAGGAGGGAAGCCACCACACACTGAGCCCAGAGTGCCCAGGCAGGTACTTGAAATTGATTGAGATTAGCTGCTTTCTTAAAGAACAATCCATCTCCCGCCATCGTGTGGTAAACCCTTGCACCTGCGAGAATCAATCCGTTGTTGCAACCAAATGTTGAGATCATGATCATGACTGCTATCACATAGGTGCCTGTCTCTCCGAATATCACGTTGGCAGCGGAAACTGCTACCCTATCAGACTTGGCAAATGCGATTTGATCGAGGGGTAAAACACCGAGGTACATCATATTGCAGCTTACATAAATCAGGGTAACGATTCCGGTACCGAGCAATAAACTCCAGCCGATATTTTTACGGGGATTTTTAATTTCACCGGCGATGAATGTGACGTTGTTCCAGGCATCGCTGCTAAAAATTGAGCCTACCATTGAGGCGGCTATGGCACCGGCAGCTGCGGCACCAGTAAGGGGTAGCACAAAGTCCATCCAGTTGAAAGGAGTTCCGGCAGGAGGGGCTGTCATGGAGCGCATTTCCCAGGCCTGTTGCCAGTTGGCCTGCCAAACATCGGGCTTCAGCATCCAGAAACCTGCTATGATCAATCCAAAGAGAGAGAGTAATTTGGTAACGGTGAAAGTGGTCTGTATCATCTTCCCGCCCTGTATACCCCTGGAATTGATATAGGTTAATAACACAATCATGGCAATTGCAACCAGTTGGGCAACATACACATGCCAGTTACCGATAGAAACGACAATATTTGCTTCATTGAGTTCGAGTATAGGAAAAAAGTAAGCGGCAAACTTACAGAAAGCTGCCCCCACCGCTGCAATGGTACCGGTTTGTATCACTGAAAAGAAACTCCATCCATAGAGAAAACCAACCAGGGGATTATAAGATTCCTTGAGATAGACATATTGTCCGCCTGCTTTGGGAAACATGGCACTCAATTCACCATAGCTGAGTGCAGCAGTAAGTGTCATAAATCCTGTGATAAGCCAAACAGCCAGCAACCAACCGGCACTGCCCACGTGTCTGGTAATATCAGCACTTACAATAAAAATACCTGAGCCGATCATGCTTCCTGCCACAATCATAGTGGCATCCAGCAGACCCAGGGATGGTTTGAATTCGGAAGTGGTAGTTGTATTCATATCTGCGCCGGCCCGCTTTAGTACGGGAAGGGAAGATAATAAATAGAAGCGAGATTTATTTCTTCGGATACATTTTGTTCAGACCGCTAATCAGGTCTGCCGTGATGTCGTAAGCAGGATCTTTATAATAAATCAGGTCCGGATAATTATTCAGAATGAGCGCATACCCTTTTTCCTGATTATAGGTTTTCAGGTAATCTTCTATCTTCTTTTTTACATCCTGTAATTTCCTGATTTGCTCTTCCTGGAACTCATCGGCCAGCATTTTTTCCTTTCCCTGAAAGGCCTTCTCTTGTTGCAGAAATTCCTGTTGCTTACCCGCCATTTCTGCCTGGGAAAGCATTTGGCTGAGTTTCTGCAACTCTTGGTATTTATTGGTCAGTATGCTGCGCATTTGACCAATCTGACGTTGGTTCTCGTTGGCCTTGGTTTGCAACTGCAATTGAACTTCTTTGTAATACTCAAATTGGCTTTGTAAAGAGTCTCCTTCAAAATAGGCAACTTTATAGTTACCGGATGGTACGGCTACAGAGCCATCAGAAGTAGTTTTTGCGGATTTGCCGGAGAAATGCAAATAAAAAAGTACCAGCACGGCCAAGCCCAATACTGCCTGTATGATAGAG
>JBJTJJ010000548.1:0-8608 GCA_046095445.1 Sediminibacterium sp. | reverse complement strand
AACCAAACGGCAAGCACCCTGACCATTTCGGTAGCAGATATAACCCCGATGAGTTGTGCTTCATTTACAACCGGCAAAAGCGTGAGAGAATGTGCTGCCATGAGTTGCAGCCCGGTGGTGATAAAATCCTGTTCCTTGCCGGCGATCATTGCCAACAAATGGCTAATATCAGATAGCAGTGTATCTTCTGGCAGATCTTCCAGCCACTCTTTATCTACCAAACCCAGATAACCGGTATCGCCTGCAACCGGTAGGTGTCTTACTTCCATGTCTTCCATCCAATTCATCACCTGCTCAACCGTATCTGTGAGTCGGGCAACCGGGTAATGAGTTTGAATGAATTGGGCAAGTACCATGTAACGAATAAATTGTGTTATGCAGCAGGGGCGCCTTTGGCCATTTTTTGTAAGAACTGCTCAAGAATAATATTGAATTCGACTGGCACTTCCATCATGGGTGCATGTCCGCAATGATCAATGAAATGAAGCTCACTATTTTTTATCAGCTTATGGAATTCCTGCGCCACGAAAGGTGGTGTTACAATGTCATTGTTTCCCCAAATAAGGAGAGTTGGCTGCTGAATTTGGCTCAACTCTTCTCCAAGATTGTTTCGAATGGCACTCTTGGCAAGTGAAATAATCTTGATTACTTTCAAACGGTTGTTGGTAATAGCGAAAACCTCATCTACCAGTTCCTTGGTTGCGACAGCAGGATCGTAAAAAGTTATTTCAGTTTTCTTTCTGATATATTCATAATCCCCTCGCTTGGGATAGCTATCTCCCATACCATTTTCAAACAAACCGCTGCTGCCGGTTAATATCAAAGAAGCAATTCTTTCCGGATGCTTTAGTACATGCACCAGGGCAACGTGCCCCCCGAGAGAGTTTCCCAACAAATGGATGCCCCGATAATCCTGCATCTCAATGAATTTGTGGACATGTTTTGCTAAGCCGCCCACTGTCGTATGAAATATATCCAGGTCAAATAATGGCAAAAGCGGAATCACCACCTTGTGAGTGTGACGAAATTTTTCAATGAGATGGCTGAAATTACTCAGGGCACCGAAAAGGCCATGCAGCAACAAGAGCGGCTCGCCCTCTCCTTCCTCGACAAAGTGAAATTTGTCTTTTTCTTTGATCTCGTATGTCATGATTGCCGGTTCTGATGAACCTGCCATAACAGCGTTGTTGCCAACAGCAGGAGTTATTACGAAAATAGTGCATTTTACCCGAATAGAAGGGAAGCCTTTCAATGTTATTCAAGACTTAACCTGACTATTACCAACAATAATCAATCCGGGGTTGAATATTAAATTCCCGAGGGCTTTAATTGGTCGAAATAATTAGATAATTCCCCCAACATACCTTTGAATATGGGCAACAATTTTCCCATCCACTCGAGTATTGTAGGCCCAACTCTTTGGATATAGGGATAACTGTGTGAATCTTTGATCAGGTCCGGGCCTACCAACTGAATTTTAACCAAATAAAACAGCAGGGTGCTGAACAGCGTGCCGTATAAGAGACAATACATCACTATTCCCCCAGCCTTGTTAAGCCAGCCGGCAAGCATTATCTCCATCAATGTTTGTAACAAATTAGCTGCTAATCTCACCAACAAGATAACCCCCAACAAAACTGCCAGAAAAGATAGAAAGGGAAGCCAGGCACTGTGCCATTGCAAACGCGCCTCCGCTTCTCTCGCCACCCAAGCAGATAATTTAACAGCTGCTGCCAACCCAATAAGAATAGATAGTAATGAAAAAATGCCGAGGATGAGCCCCTTACTATACCCTCTAATGATGGCCAATATCAGTATGAGTGCCAACAGTGCATCTATGATCATGTACTATGATTGGGTGAGTAAATTTTTCACCAAAGCAGCTACCAGCTTTCCATCCGCCTGCCCTGCGAATTGCTTGGTAGCAATGCCCATCACCTTGCCCAGGTCTTGAGGGCCGGCAGCACCCACCTGGGCAATAATTTCTTTCAGGTGTAGTGTCAATTGCTCCTCCGTTAGCTGAGCCGGTAAAAATTGTTGAATTAAATCAATTTCCTCTTGCTCCTTTTGAGCCAGGTCTGTTCGGTTCTGCTCCTGAAAGATCTGAAGCGAATCTTTCCTGGACTTCACCATTTTCTGTAACATTTTCAGTGCTGTTTCCTCCGTAAGCTCGCCCCCCGCTCCGGGTTCGGTTTTAGCTTTGATAATTTCTGCCTTGATAGCACGCAAGCCCCGCAGCATAGCTTCGTTCTTGCTCTTCATGGCTTCTTTCATTTTTTCCATTACCTGTGCTTCCAAACTCATGTCGTGTGATTTTATTTGTTTTCGGCAATCTGTGTAGCGCGAAACTTTTTGTAGAAACTTCTGGCAAAATCTTTCATATCATTGGCCAGTTCCTCCTGACGGGTAGCC
The DNA here is from genome assembly GCA_046095445.1 of Sediminibacterium sp. Lineage (GTDB taxonomy): Bacteria > Bacteroidota > Bacteroidia > Chitinophagales > Chitinophagaceae > Sediminibacterium. The sequence continues at coordinate 6,196 of JBJTJJ010000548.1, read as the reverse complement.
CGCAGATACGTATCCGCCATACTCATCATGTTCTGATAATAAAAGTCCGCCATTTCGTCTACCATCATGTCTTTGGTCCACAAATCAATTCTAAGTGCAGACTTATCGGTACCGTCCCAGAAAGCCACCATCAAAGATTTAGCAGACTGATCCATAGCGGCAGTACTATCCGACGCATTCCAACTGATATGCTGTGGCACCTTATTTTCATCGAGATCTATGGCGATTTGTATGGTTGATGTAGGCATAAAAAATTAATTAATGACAAAAGTACAAGGTTTGTTACGATTTGGTTGTTTCGCTCTCTTTTCTTTCTTCCGTTACCACCTGATACAATAGGCGATTCAATTCCCGGGCGGTGTTTTCCCAACTATATAGTTGCGCCCTTTGAATCCCCTCTGTTATAAGGCGGCTCTTCAAGGATTCATCTTTATACAAGCGCAGACATTGCTCATAAAGCAGTTCCGGTTGGCCGGCATCAAAATACAAAGCAACCTTTCCTCCGGTTTCTACCAACGAAGGGTGATTGCTGGCAATCACGGGAATGCCCGATTGCATTGCTTCGAGAATGGGTAGTCCGAACCCCTCCCAGAGGGAGGGATAAATTAATGCATAAGCAGCACCGGTTAGTAGGGTTAATTCTTCCTCCGGAATATAGCCGGTAATCACCAGCTCGTCTCTGTATTTATAGGAATTGATTTTTTCCTGCAGCTCCTCATTTTGCCAGGCCCATCTGCCGGCAATCACCAACTTCATGCTGCTTTTTTGCCATTTTTTGAATAATGAAAACGCCTTGAGCACTGTCATCAGGTCTTTCCTGGGGTGAATACTTCCCGCTACCAAAAAGTATTCCTGACCTCCGGTATACCTTGATTTTATTGCATTCTTTTCCTCCCAATCTAATGGGTGAAATACACTACGAGATGCTCCCGGTAGTAGCTCAATGGATTTGGAATGTAAGAAGGGGAAAACATGTTGCATATCTTCCCGGGTCGAATTGGATACGGCTGCCAATAGAGTGGCTTTTTTTAGTGCCCTGCCAGTAAATAGCCGGTAATTCCAACGATGGTACCATGGCAAGACATCGGGCAAATGAAACGATGCCAGGTCATGTACTATAGTGAGTTGGGGTGTTTTCGTGCAAAAAGAGGAAAAGCCGTAAGGTTGTATCCAGACATCTGCCTTCCAGCTACGAACAAGCCGGGTTGCAGAAAAATGATACCAGATTGCTTGGGAAAGGGGTTGGCGGGTAGCAGGTCTAACCACTTGGTGAGTTATCCTGGGATGTTGCAGAGGGAAGGATGTTAAAGGGCGGTCATATAAAAAAAGAAACTGATGACCAGACTGGTCAACCAATTGTCGCAATAATTCAAGCGAATAGTGCCCATAGCCCTCGAGCGGACCGCTATTCAGAAAAATGGCTGTTACCGCTATTCTCATAACAGCAAAAGTACTTCTGAATCTACAGGTTACCGAATAATTCAAGGCTTTCACATCTCACATAAAACAACAGGTTTTCCACGCAGCCACTCTGAACACTTGAGATGTAATTAGTTGTTGTACTTTTAACCATGCGAAAAAAAGCTCAACAGCTTGATTTATTTGGGGCATTCGGTGGGGAACCGAAACAGGAGGAGGTTACAAAAGCAGTAAGTCCTTCGCCTCCACCTCCAGAAAAAGTGGTGCTGAAAGCGCCTTCACCTCCGGCGCAAGTTTATGCCGAAAGTATTGTGGAAGAGAAAGCACCTGCCCTCATCAAAAAAAGTCGACCCATCCCTATCAGCAGTGGTAAAAGAGGAAGGAAATCGTTTCGTGACATGGATGCAGAAGTTGATCTTATCTCAGTTCCTCCCGACGAGGTACTAAAGGAAAAATTATATTATCCTATTAGCGAAGTTGCAGGATGGTTTCGGGTAAACACCTCTCTATTACGTTTTTGGGAAAATGAATTTGATATCATCCAGCCCAGAAAAACCAGAAAAGGAGATAGGTTATTTCGTGTGGAGGATATCAAAAACCTGCAATTGATTTATTATTTATTGCGTCAAAGAAAGTTCTCCATTGACGGTGCAAAAAAATACCTGGCTGCCAATAAAACTGATATTGACAAACAATATCAATTGATTCAATCTCTCAACCGCTTTCGTTCCTTATTGCTGGAGCTGAAAAGCCGCCTGACCAACTAATTGAAGCAAAAATTTTGTATTCTATGAAGCAACTATCGTCTGCTATTGTCTTTATGCTGTTACTGGCAACAACGAGTAGGATTCAATCTTGTTCCCCTTCTCTCATTCCCTCCCGACCTAAGTATACCATCGTCTCTGATACGGAAACAGTAGTAATGAAAGGTGTTCTCAATAGGACAACATTAGAGAAAGAGCCCACTTTTACCTGGATGACGGAGAACAGAAAATATGGATCTGCCGATGCAGGCGCGGTGAAACTTTTTAGCGAAAGGAAAGACAAGTTTACTTTGCTCATCTTCATCGGAACCTGGTGCCATGATTCCCAAAATCTTTTGCCCATCTTATACCGACTCATTGATAAAAGCGGATACCCCGATAGCCAAATACAAATTGTCGGTCTTGATCGCAATAAAACGGCCCCCAACAACTGGCACCAGATTTGGAACATCATGAACGTTCCCACCTTTATAGTATTGCAAAACGGGAAAGAGGTCGGACGAGTGGTAGAATATGGAACTACCGGCAATATCGAAAAAGAATTAACAGCTATCATCGCCAAGCTACCATAATCTAATTCTTTGTCTCATTGGTAAGCTGAACGGACAAGCGATTGCTGGCAGCAGCCAGTTGTATACTCCGTTGCTGTAACTCCTCCAGCAACAAAAGCAGAATATTTTCTTTTGTTTTGTTGTAGTCTGCTATGGCTTCTTCCGCAGAACTAAAATATTCAACCAAAATAACATGTGCATTTTTTCCGGTATCGGTTACATACATATTACACAACTCAACACCCTTGTTCTGGATGCGTGCCGGCAGCGAACGGGTTAATTCTGCAAGCTGCCCTGTAGTTGCTGAAAGATCCAACTCAAGCCGAATCTCTGTCCTTCTCTGACTTCGCTGTGTAAAATTGTCAATGATATTATCAACCATTTGCTTATTGGGCACAGTGATCAATGTTTTGTCGGGAGTTCTAATACGAGTGCTGCGCAAGCCGATTTTTTCAATCGTTCCTGTAAACTGTGCAACTTTAACATGTTCGCCGGTGATAAATGGCTTATCAAAAAAGATAATAAATGATGCAATCAAATTTTCCATGCTCTCCCTGGCTGCCAGTGCTATAGCCGCTCCCACAATGCTTAGTCCGGTTAAAATGCTACCGATCTCTTTATTAAAGGAAAACCTCACAATCAGCAGGATACCGATGAGCAGCAGTATCAGTTTAAAAAAATCTTTGAAAAAAATGATCAGCTGGTTGTCTGATAGGTCGGCAGTTTGATTGGCTTTTTCTTCCAATATCAATGCGATGAAATCAACCCCACGCCTGCACAGCCAGATGAATGCAATGATCAGCCAGGCACTAAAGAGAGTTTCAACCATATCCCTTGTGGATGTATGATAAATTTGAATGTCGAGTGCCGAAGGAAAATTCAGTTTAGCCAGAGAAATAAAAACCACAACAGAGAATAGGAAGTAGTCCAGTGGCTTGAGTACCAGGTTTAAGAATGACTGCCTGGCATCGTGCTGTAAGTTTTTTGATAAAAAACGGTACAACGATTTGGCAAGAAAGGAAGAAATGAACCGTATTAGCAACAAAGCAACTAAACATATCAACAACACCCACAGATAATCGCTTACTGTATTGCTGAGAATGGTCTGATTGAAAATACGGCGCATGCTGATGAATTAAGAAGCGTTGGGTTGTATCAATTGCAGTTTTTCACCATTAAAAACTGCATAGGAAAAATGTCTTATCCAGTCACCGGTATTGATATAGCGACTTTTTTCTGTCAGCATATAATCAATCGGGAAATGTCTGTGTCCGAAAATAAAATAGTCTATTGGTTGTTGTTCAAGTTTCCTGTAACAATACTGTATGAGCCATTCGTTTTCTGCACCTAGAAAATGCTGGTCACTGCTACCGGTGGCTTCCCTGCTGGTACGGCTGAAATATTGTGCGAGTCCGATACCCAGGTCAGGATGCAATTGGCGAAACATCCATTGACATACCGGATGTCGAAAAATTTTCTTGAGTCTTTTGTACCCATGATCTCCTGGGCCTAAGCCATCTCCGTGACCAATGAAAAATTTTTTTCCGCTCCATTCAAAAATCTTTGGCTCATGATATACCCGAATGCGAAGTTCGTTTTCAAAATAGCCTCTCATCCAAAGATCATGGTTGCCAGTAAAAACATGAATGGGTATACCACTGTCGCTCATCTCTGCCAGGCGACCCAGCAATCTTGTATAGCCCTTGGGTACCACCTGCTTGTATTCAAACCAAAAATCAAAAATATCTCCGAGGATAAATAAACTATCAACATCTTCTTCAATGGCATGTAAGAAGTCCACTACTTTTTTCTCCCTGGGAAGGCTTTGGGCAAAGTTGGGGGCACCCAGATGAAAATCTGATAGGAAGTATATTTTTTTACCCGGTGCAGGTATCATGCCATCATTGATTTTTTCGTTGAAGATATTCCAGTACATCACCACTGGTAACAATGGGCCTTCCACTTACATCACCCGCATACCAATAAATCCATGCTGTTTCGGTTTTATCCCCTATTTCAACTCTTACCAGATTTCTCTTGTACAATGCAGGGCCATCCTCGTCTGCCTGCACCCCCTCATAATCATCCAGCTGCGCAATCGCCCAATCCCACTCATCCGTTTGCTTGATTTGATAGAGTTCTCCTATAATATATGTTCCCGAACCTTCAGGGCGGGCTGCAGGATAATCTCCCATATCATACAAGGTTCCTTGTAAGCGCGCAGTACCCAATGGATGGAAATACCTGCTGATGTATTGATACGCCGGATGATGAAATCCGCTGCGCAGCGAACCATAAACAAATAAAAGATAAGAAGCCGGCGTTGCCATGACAGAGCAGTTATTCTTCAATTAGAAAACAATATACTTCTTTCGGTCCATGTACACCCACTACCAAGGTCTTTTCTATATCGGCCGTTCTGCTCGGTCCCGTTGCCAGGGTAACCATGGAAGGATATTTCTTTCCGGGCTCAAAGAGTGCTTCAATACCATCTGCAATATCAGCTTTCACCTGGTGAGCATAGGCAATACAAATATGAATCGGTGCATAAACACTTACGGTTCTTCCGCTCTCATTTCCACTACCCAAAAGAATTGACCCGGTACGGGCTACCAGGTATTCACATCCTGTTATAGCGGCATCACAACTAGCCAAACTACCATGGTACTCGGGCTCATATCCATTCGATTGTAACTCATCTTTTATCTGGTTGTCCCGGCAATAGATTTTTTTCCATTCCCGTTTTTCTGCCAACATCCTGAGTTGTTCTGCCAACTCGCTTACTCCAGAGCAATAACAAAACTTCCCTTGTAAGGCAGTGAAGCGCTCAGCAAACTCCAGCACCGGTTCCTGTGTCATTGGCACAAAATGATTATCCGCCGAAGCTGCCGGAAAGGGAACAGGCACCGGTTGCTTCAGTGCCTGTTTGATTCTTTTTAAAATATTCTCGCGCGCAGTGCCTGCCATAAAAAATTAAACGATGGTGGAAGAATCTTCCGGATTGGTCTTACCCGGACCGATGGTACTTTCGCCCACCACGTCATTGTTATTTAACTCGGGCTCAATACTTACCGGCTTTTTTTCTTCGAAAGGTCGCTTACCAATTAGCTGTTCTACATCGCTCTTGTGCAACACTTCTTTGCTAAGTAACTCACGGGCTAAAATCTCTACTTCATTTTTCTTTTCTTGTAAGAGTCGAAGTGTGCGATCGTAGGCCGCATCAATAATTTCTCTAACTTCCTCATCAATCAGCTTTCCGGTCTCTTCGCTATATGGCTTGGTGAAAGTGTTTTCATTAGCAGGATCGTAAAAACTCACATTGCCCACTTTACTATTCATGCCGTACGCGGTTACCATACTATAAGCGATGCGAGTGATTTGCTGGAGATCATTAGCCGCCCCTGTAGAAATCTTGCCAAAGAAAACCTGCTCGGCCGCCCTTCCGCCCAGGGTCATACAAAT
>JBJTJJ010000547.1:0-2007 GCA_046095445.1 Sediminibacterium sp. | reverse complement strand
ATCGAACTGCGAGGGCAGGGAGATTCCATTCAATAAATTGCCACTCATGGTAGGTGTCGATGCAATCTGAATGGCTTTTTTGACAGCCCTTAATAAAACATCCCTGTCCTCCGTCGCCTCCAACATATTATGTTGGATAATTGGCGCATCTTCCGCTCTTGCAGAATTAAGTGATACATAGCCCCTGCTCTTGGGATGCAATAAGATCGACAAAATGCTCCAGCCATCTTTACGGGGTATTGAATTGATATCATATAAATCAGTAGAATAATCGGGTGCTAATCCTAAAGGAACAAAATGAAACTGTATATCCGGGCGCGAAGAACCTGCTTCTGACGAATAGAAAGCATTAGCTTCTAATGGACTACATGCCAAAGGTCCATTTTTGGAGAGGAGATATTGAACCAGTGCCTTTACCTGATTCAAAGGTTTTAATTGTGAATTGCTGGAAGGTACACTTGATTCACAGGAAACGCCCGACCACAAATGGTCTTGTAAATTTTTTCCTACACCCGGCAAATCATGTACGATCGATATACCATGTTGTTGTAATTCATCTGCAGAACCAATTCCGGAGAGTAATAATAACTGAGGCGATTGAAATGCGCCAGCAGAAAGAATGACTTCCCTGTTAGCCCTGTACACTAGCTTACTTCCCCCGGCTCCAATCACTTCAATGCCAATGGCTCTTTTTCCATCTACAAGAATTTTACTCACTAAAGTTTTACTGACAACAGTTAAATTCTTTCGATTCAATATAGGTTTCAAAAATGCAACTGCCGTGCTATGACGGGTATTATTGCGAATAGTAAATTGTAATCGACTTGCCCCCAGTTGATTTTCCCCATTATAATCGTGTACTTCAGGAATTCCGGCCTCCGTGCACGCTTTGACAAAATCCATTGCAAGGGGTTGGTCTTTTTTTACATAAGTAACATTCAATTCCCCCTTTTGTCCATGATAAGGCGCTCCATATTGTTCATTACACTCTGATCGCTTAAAAAAAGGCAGTACCTCCTCATAAGACCAACCATCATTACCCAGAGATGCCCATTCATCGTAATCGGCCCTGTTGCCCCGAACATAAGCCATTGCATTGGTTGAACTACTTCCTCCCCAGGTTTTACCCCTGGGTAAATAGATGGAACGATTATCTACATGAACCTGTGGAACTGTTTGGAATCCCCAGTCCACCGAGGTTTTATTCAACATAGCGTAGGCACCTGGAACTGATATTAATGGAAAATTATCCTTACCGCCTGCTTCAACCAGTAAAACCCTGTGTTGAGATTGAGCAGATAAACGATTAGCAAGTACACAACCGGCAGACCCGGCACCAATAATGATATAGTCATAAGTCATTCTGTAAAGTACAAAATTTTCCTCAATACTCCCGGAATCAGCAAGGATAATGAAACCCTATATTTGTGCCTCAGGTTCATGTATTTTTGAAAGTATGCCAACAAACTCCCTGCTACATATTTATACTGATGGCGCATCCAGAGGGAATCCAGGTCCGGGTGGATATGGCATCCTGCTCATCTGGGGGGAAGCTAAAAAAGAAATTTCTGCCGGGTATCGGTTTACGACCAATAATAGAATGGAACTTTTTGCGGTTATCAAGGGTTGTGAGTCTCTTAATCGTCCGGGGCTATCTATTACTATTTATACAGATAGTCGCTACATAGTTGATGCTGTTCAAAAGGGCTGGCTGACAACCTGGATATCCAACAACTTTAAAGGGGGAAAAAAGAACAAAGATTTGTGGCTTCAGTACCATGTATTATCTCAGCAACATGATATTCGATTTCAATGGGTCAAAGGACACGCTTCTAATCCATTCAACAATCGTTGTGATGAACTGGCTACGCGTGCGGCTGACGGACAACATCTTCTGGTAGATCAGGTGTATGAACAGGAGCAAAATAGTCAGCAATGACCTGAGAAATATTCCGAAAGAATTATTTCGATTGACTGGTAACTGCTTGATAAGAAGAAATCAGATAA
>JBJTJJ010000546.1:0-1740 GCA_046095445.1 Sediminibacterium sp. | reverse complement strand
CATGAAAGCAATCCTTTGTACCGAATACGGCCTGCCGGATAAATTATCTCTGCAAGAAATACCTGATCCCTCACCTGCAGAAAACGAAGTGCTCATTGAAGTAGCAGCCAGTGGCGTGAATTTTCCCGATCTATTATTGATACAGCGCCTATATCAGTTTCAGCCACCACTTCCTTTTTCTCCCGGTGGAGAAGTAGCGGGAACTGTTATAATCACAGGCCAGGCAGTTACGCGTTTTAAAACAGGTGACCGTGTTCTTGCTATCACCGGCTGGGGTGGCTTTGCAGAAAAGGTTTGCGTGCACCAACACCAGGTATTACTTCTTCCTGCTGAGATTGATTTTACTACGGCTGCTGCCACTGCTTATCAATATGGTACATCTTTCTATGCATTGAAAAATCTGGCTCAACTTAAACCCGGCGAAACATTGCTGGTATTGGGTGCAGGCAGTGGTGTCGGACTCGCAGCAGTTGAGTTAGGAAAAATAATGGGAGCCACTGTGATCGCTGCAGCCAGTACTGAAGCGAAGCTGGCTGCCTGCAGAGAGAAGGGCGCCCACCATACTATTCTCACGAATGAACCACTAAAAACAGCTCAGCTGGCGGCTGCCATTCCCGGAGGAAAAGTTGCTGTTGTATATGACCCTGTAGGCGGTCAATTGGCATCTGCAGCCATGCGCCTGCTGCAATGGAAGGGCAGGTACCTCGTGGTTGGTTTTGCAGCCGGTGAAATTCCCAGTATGCCCCTGAACCTACCTTTACTCAAAGGGTTTTCTGTGCATGGCGTTTTTTGGGGAAGCTTTTTGCAACAAGAACCGGCTGCTCATCGAGAGAACATGCAACAACTTTTTGAGTGGCTGAAAAATGGAGAGCTACAACCATTGATTCATGAAAAATATGCACTGGAAGATGCACCCCTAGCATTGCAGCACCTGCAAAAAAGATCTGTCATCGGGAAAGCCATCGTTGACATGAGCCAACCGGCTAGAATTCGTGAAAAGGAAGTTACAAAAGTAGCGACGGTATCAACTCCTACCGACAACAAAACAACTACTTCCCTAAGTAGTATAAAAGATCTTCAGGCACTTTTGGGTAAACAACTCGGACCAGGTGAATGGTTTACTGTGACCGCACCGATGATTCGCACATTCGCCGAACTTACGGGAGATGATCAATGGATACATGTAGATGAGGAAAGAGCTGCCAAAGAGTTACCGGGAGGCAAAACCATTGCTCATGGTTTTTTTACCCTCTCGCTTATGACCCGCATGTTGTACCAACTCATCGATATTTCTTCCGTTGGAAAAATGTTCAACTATGGCAGCAATAAAGTTCGCTACATCACACCGGTGCAGGCAGGCAGCCGCATCCGCCTAACTGCAACGCTTAGCCACACAGAGCCCGGCAAACAGGGCGGAACATTGCTGTTTATCCAATGCTCCATGGAAGTGGAAAACGCCGAAAAACCTGCTTGTGTCGCTGAACTGGTAAGTCTTATTTTTGCTTAATATTTTTTCTTTATGAATGCATTCGCCCACTCCCAGTTACTGAAATTTTTATTGCTCGATGTTCACCAGTTACCCGACTTGTTTCGTTATCCGCGCTATGCGCATCTAGACGAGGAGCAAGCATGGATGATGGTAGAGTCAGCCAAGCAACTGGCTGATCGCGACATGGCGCCTTACTTCCGGATAATGGATGAGCAGCCCGCGCAACATGATGGAAAAGGCGGGGTAAAAAC
>JBJTJJ010000545.1:0-5272 GCA_046095445.1 Sediminibacterium sp. | reverse complement strand
CGCGGTTATTGGGATATTGCACAAGGGCTCCGAAGTAAGTTGTATCAACAGTTGCAGTGAGAACATCACCTGTTATGATTTCAATGCCTAATGGAGCTGCTCTGGTGATCAAAACGTCTATTGTTTGAGGAAATACTTCTTTATCAACAAAGAGTTTGGGTCGTTCAGGAATATCTGCCTTATTAAGGTGATGGAACAACATAGACATGGCTTCAGCTGCAGCAGTCGCTTCATCTAAAAGAGATGCATTCGCAATGGGTAGTCCGGTCAGGTCGGCTACCATGGTCTGAAAATTCAATAAACTTTCCAAACGACCTTGTGAAATCTCTGCCTGATAGGGCGTGTATTGGGTATACCATCCCGGATTTTCAAATATGTTCCTCAAAATTACGCTCGGGGTAATAGTGCCATAATATCCTTGTCCGATAAAATTGCTAAACACCTGATTCTTGGCAGCAATTTGTTTCATCATTTGCAGGTACTCAAATTCAGTCAAGGGTGCAGGAATATCAGTATCCTGCTTTACCCTTATTCCTGCAGGGATGGTTTGGCTAATCAGGGTTTCTATGTCAGGTACACCAATTTGCTCCAACATGTCACGGGTTTCTTCACCGCGGGGGCCTATGTGTCTGCTTTCAAATTCACTGGTAAGGGACGCTTTCGTCTGGCTCATGGATAGAAATATATAGGTGAAAAAGAATGATTTCCGCAAACCTGGTTTGCGAAAGCGCAAAGTTACTGCAAGTCAGTTTAGCTTGTGCCATTTTGTTGCACTTGGGGATAGTTTGTGCATCCCTCACATCCACATTTTTACTTCCCTTTATGGCCTGTGCTGATTAATGCTTATTTTTCCACTTGTATCTTACACAAAACACATGGCAAACCCGCCTGAATTAGATCATTGGCAGCAGAAAAGCGAGGAGCACAGGCGCGATTATCAGCGATTGTTGGAGCGGGGTGACCGGAAAAAAATGTTGGGGCACTTACCTGATTTTCATACGGAGGCCTTCAGTAAAATTTCCTGCCTGGATTGTGCCGGCTGCTGTTCCGGCTATTCACCTCGTTTTAAAACGCCCGATATCAAAAGAATCAGCAAGCACCTGCGCATGAAAGAGGGTGCTTTCATTGAAAAATACCTGCGGTTAGATGAGGAAGGAGATTATGTAGTCCAGTCCCTTCCTTGTCCATTCCTGGGAGAGGGCAATGCCTGCAGCATTTACGAAGAGCGTCCTTCCGATTGCAGGCGCTTCCCGTATACCGATGAAGATGTCTTTTTCAAACGTCCCGCCATCACACTGAAAAACGCTGAGTTTTGTCCGGCTGTATTTTATGTGTTGGAAAAGATGCGTACCTTATTGCAAAAGGGTTAATACTCCATTTTTCTCAAACTAGGTGCTTTGAACCAGGTGATAACAACCACCAGCAATGTCATGGTTCCCCCGAAAACAACCGAGGGCACCACCCCCAATAATTTGGATGCCACTCCACTTTCAAATTGTCCGAGTTCATTGCTGCTGTTGATGAACATGGAGTTCACACTCATCACCCTTCCGCGCATGTGGTCAGGCGTTTTGATTTGTACAATGGTGCCGCGGATAATCATACTTACCCCATCGAGGATGCCACTGAGCACCAGCACGACAAAGGATAGCCAGTAATTTCGGGACAAACCGAAAATAATGATGCAGAGTCCGAACCCACCCACGGCATACATCAGTTTCCTGCCTTGTTGTCCGCGCAGCGGGAACATTGTTAATAGGATGACTACTATAATCGAACCGATATCGGCAGCCGCATTCAGCCAGCCAAAACCTACAGGTCCGGTCTTGAGAATGTCTCGTGCAAAAACAGGAATCATAGCAACAGCTCCACCAAACAGGACTGCAAAAAGATCAAGTGAAAGGGCACCTAATACTTCCTTGGTTGAAAAAACAAAGCGAAGACCTTCTTTCACACTATCCAATGTTTTCTTTTCTCCCTTTTCAGTCAGCGCTGGTTTGGGATGAAGGAAGCGCAGGTAAAAGAAACCGATGGTCACCAGCGTACAGATCACCACCAATGCTCCTGTGTTTCCGAGACCAACAATTAAAAATCCAACGATTGCGTGACCTAAAACCGATGCTGCCAGCCAGATACCCTGGTTCCAGGTGGTGGCATTGGCGAGCAACTCCCGGGGTATGATATGTCCGATCATGGTGCCGAAGGTCGGTCCCGTAAAAGCCCTGAATATGCCTGTCAGGAAAATAGCTGCATAAATACAAAAAACAATGAGCGCTGTGCTCATCCGCCCTTCACCTAATCCAGATAAGAGGGTAAGTCCGACTGCACAGCACAAATAGGCAATCACACCCCGCAACAATAATTTTCTTTTCTCGCTGGTATCGATTACATGGCCCGCATAGAGCGATAGCGAGACTGCCGGAATCACTTCTGCTAGTCCAATTAATCCAATAGCAAAAGGGTCGTTGGTGAGTTCATATACCCACCAGCCCACTAAAGTTCCCATCATCCGTAACCCCATGATAAAAAGAAACCGACCTGTCATCAGGTGCCTGAATTCAGTTATCCGCAAAGCGGCATACGGGTCATTTCCTTTAACTACTGATGGCATATTTTTTCCTTCTGCAGGAAGGGTAAGATTATGGTAAACTAAAATAATGTTGTCCCTGTTCGATGTCTTTTTCCAATGCCTCTATCACTACTTGCAAATGTGCAGGGTTACCCAGAAAATCTGCATTGGCAGCATCGATAAAAATGGTGGTGATATTGTGTTGTTTGATATAACTGGTATAGGTTTCCTGCAAGTTGAACAAGTATTCATCCGGAATATTCAACTCATAAGCACGATTCCGTTTCCGGATGTTTTGTTGCAATCGTTGAACAGGTGCATGCAAATAGATAACAATATCAGGGAACATCAATTGTTGATGGATGATATCAAAAAGTTTTTGGTACAACCTGAATTCTTCCTCCGGAAGATTGACCTTGGCAAACAACAAACACTTGGTAAAGAGATAATCAGAAATGGTGACATGCTGGAATAGGTCTTTGCTATTCACCAGGTCTTTCAGCTGCTTATATCTTTCCGCCATGAAAAAAAGCTCAACCGGAAATGCATATTGCTTGGGTTGCTCATAGAATTTAGCGAGGAAGGGATTTTCCGCAAATTCTTCCAGCACTAGTCTCGCATTGTAATGTTCTGCCAGTAAATGACTCAGGGTAGTTTTTCCTGCGCCTATGTTTCCTTCAATAGTAATAAAATGATGTTTCATGCGTGGCGGTAAAATTAGTTTTCATTCGCCAAGCCATCCCGGTTTTTTTTGCACATCACCCGGATCAGAACATTCACCCAATAGTTGCCGGATATTTTTTTTCATTACAGGGTGCAGTAAAAATGGCGCAATTTCCTCCAGTGGCATCAAGGCAAATCTTCTTTGATGCAGCAGTGGATGCGGGACTGAAAGTTCCGGAAGATCCAGTATCTGATGATCGAGCAACAAAATATCTATGTCAATGGTTCGTGGGCCCATTTTTTCAATTCTTACCCTGCCCATTTCTTCTTCAATAGCCAACAAGGTTGACATCAGCAAAGTTGGTGAAAGCTGTGTGGATAGAATGAGTGCCTGGTTCAAAAAAGGTGGTTGTTCAATGGGTCCCCAGGCAGCTGTGCTATAAATGCTGCTCGATAAGAGTACAGGTCCACATCGGTCGTGTATCAACTGGCGGGCACGCAATAATTGCTGTTCCGGCCTGCCTAAATTACCTCCCATCAGTAAATAAGCCCTTTGAATAGAATTGATTGCCTTTTCAGCCATATTTCTGTACACCTTTGCAGCCAGTAATATCTTTGTTTAACTACCCCAACTACTATGGGGCCGAAAATACTGATTTTATTGCGGTAGTTGCTTGGTTTTGGTACCTTTACGACCACCGGTTTTTAACAAGTACGAAATTGACATTAAAGGAAGAACATGAAAAACTTTTTTAAAATTTTCTTTGCATCCCTGCTCGCATTGATCGTATTTACTATGCTGGCATTTTTTGTTTTCGTTGGCATCATCGGACTGATTGCTTCGGCTTCCTCTTCAGATGCCCCTGAGATCAAGCCGAAATCTGTTTTAGTACTGGATTTATCGGAAACATTTCCGGAGCAAAGCAAGGAAGATCCCTTTGCTGCATTCATGAACAAGACTGATGAAGAAATTCCCTCACTATATGACATGGTGAGAATCATCAAAGCAGCAAAAAACGATACCCTTATTAAAGGTATATACATTCAGGGTGCAGGAAATGGAAATGGATTTGCTGGCAGCGAAGAATTACGCATAGCCCTCGAAGATTTCAAGAGCAGTAAGAAATTCATCTGGTCTTACGCAGAAACCATGTCCCAAAAAGCATATTACGTGACTAGCGTGAGTGACTTTGTAGCGGTGCATCCACAAGGGGGACTTGAATTTTTTGGCATGTCTTCCAGTCTTTTTTTCATCAAAGGCATGTTAGAAAAATTAGATGTTCAGCCTCAAATTTTTTATTCAGGTAAATTCAAGAGTGCTACAGAGCCATTCCGGGAATACAAGATGACTGATGCCAATCGCTTACAAACTAGCATCTGGCTGGGAGATCTCTATAATCATATGTTAGTTTCTATTGGTCGAAACCGTACAATGGATACGGCAGTTCTCAGAAAGCTCGCTGTAACAGGCGCCATTCAAACCTCCGGAGATGCCAAAAACAATGGGTTAGTAGATGACCTGTTGTATGATGATCAGTTCAAATCTCAGATGAACAAAAAGCTCGGAAATGCTGCTAATGACAAAATCAACTTTGTTACTTTCCATGATTATGCCCGTTCAGCGGATTACAGACAATCCGGTAGCAACCGACTGGCCATTATTTTCGCTGATGGAGATATCGATGGCAGCAATGAATCTGAAGGCACCGTTGGTAGCGATGCTTACAAAGCTCTTCTGAGAAAAATTCGGCTCGATAACAGTATAAAAGCGGTGGTATTGCGCGTGAATTCACCGGGTGGTTCAGCCCTTGCCAGTGATGTAATGTGGCGGGAATTGGAGTTGATGAAGCAACAGAAGCCGGTTGTAGTTAGCATGGGCGACGTGGCTGCCTCCGGTGGTTATTATATTGCCTGTAATGCAGATTCAATCTTTGCCAACGAAAGCACCATCACCGGTTCAATCGGAGTTTTTGGTATCATACCTAACCTGGAAAAATTCTTCAATAATAAATTAGGTGTAAGTTTTGACCGGGTAAAAAC
>JBJTJJ010000544.1:0-1074 GCA_046095445.1 Sediminibacterium sp. | reverse complement strand
AAGATACAATCTTCACAACAAGGATGGAAGCCAATACAGAGCAGCTCAGTACATATACCTGTATCTTTGCTGCATGTATGTAGTTAAGATGCCATGGCTGGTGAGGAAATGGTACAGTGAAGTTTACTGGAAACTGCCGGAGAAAGAAAAAATTATTTACCTCACTTTCGATGATGGTCCACATCCCTTTGCCACGCCATTGGTTTTGGAGCAATTGAAAAAATATGGCGCCAAGGCGAGCTTCTTTTGCGTAGGTAACAACGTGCGCATATATCCAGAATTAACTCAACATATCAGAGACGCTGGACATTGCCTCGGAAACCATACCATGCACCACATGAACGGGTGGAAAGTGAGTGATGAGGAATACATTGCAGACGTAACTGCTGCGGCAGCATTTTTACCTACCGGATGGTTTCGTCCTCCCTATGGCAGGATTCGGCAACGACAGTTCCACCAACTGAAACAAATTTTTCCGGGACTACAAGTGATGATGTGGGATGTGCTCAGTGCCGATTTTGATCAAAGTCTGACAGGGGAAGTCTGTGCTCAACATGTGATACGACATGCAGGTCCGGGCTCTGTGGTGGTATTTCATGACAGCACCCGTGCCTGGGAACGGCTTGAAATTGCCTTACCCAAAGTACTTGAACACTTCAGCCAGGAAGGATATATTTTTCGTGCCTTGCCGGATGCAGAATTAATGAACCAATAGCACCTTACGATGATTGACACGCATGCCCATATTTATTTAAAGGAACTCGAGCCGGAACGGGCTGCCATGATCGAGCGGGCAAAGGCAGCCGGTGTTCAGCGCATCTACATGCCTGCCATCGATAGCTCGGAAATGGATTCCCTGTTGGAAACAGAAGAGCAATATCCGGACTATTGTATCGCAATGATGGGACTGCATCCTTGCTATGTAAAAGAAAATTATCAGGATGAGCTTGCGTTGGTAGAAAATTGGTTGGGGAAGCGACAGTTTGCAGCTGTGGGAGAAATTGGATTAGATCGGTATTGGGACCGCAGTTTTGATCAACAGCAGATAGAGGCCTTCCGGCTGCAAATGGAGTG
>JBJTJJ010000543.1:0-4434 GCA_046095445.1 Sediminibacterium sp. | reverse complement strand
CAATGGTTTCATCTTTTTTCTTTCCCATCAATTGTGACTGGGTGGCACTATTGAAATCGCTCACCAGCAGACTGGTATCTTTTTGTACTCCGTTTTCAACAGGTTGACCGGCTGCGTCAATTTCAGTGAAGCCTACCTGTAATACATTGTCCAGGTGTCCGACGGTATCCGGTTCGGTTCTTTCTCCGTTTCTTTTTTGCCATCTTTCCACTTCCTGTTGGATCATTTCATCGGTTACATTCACAACATAGCGGGTAACCTTCAGTTGTTCTGGTTTCAGATCTAAGGTGGGTTTCAGACCAATTTCAAATTCAAATTGATAATCACCCGGCTGGTTCATGTCGAGTTGGGGATTTTGCTGACCAAGTGGGAGCGGCTGGGCGAAAATATCCAGTTGTTCCTGTTGCATGTATTTATTCAGTTCCTCTTCTACTTTTCTCAGCACTTGTTCTCCAAATACACCCTGGCCATACATTTTCTTAACGAGTCCTGCGGGCACCATTCCTTTGCGAAATCCGGGTATGTTGGCGCTTTTGGCATATTTTTTCAGACTTTTTTCGAAGTCATCGAGGTAGTCTGCCTTGGAGAGGGTGATGGTGAGTTTGTCGTTGAGCAAACTGATGTTTTCACGCGTAATAGTAGCCATGGGGATGAAATTGTACTTAATTTTGAGCGTGCAAAGGTACGATTATTCGGGGAAATGGCCGCTTTGGGGAAGCATCTTTGCCCTTTACATTATATTAAAAATATATATTTGCAGTGTTTTTTAACTTCAGCTTATGTTGCCTGACTGTGGAAGAAGCCAGTTCTTGTAAGGAAGAGGTATTTTAAGTTGAAAATCATCTATTTTAGAAGAACTGAAAAAGGGACCTCAATTTTAAACTTTACAAGTATGACGGGTAAAAATTTTTTGCTGGCAATTTTGCTGCTACCGATGGCGGTTCTCGCTCAGGGGGTAGATTCTACCTGGATTGTGAACAACTATACCAAGACTGAAGTGATGATACCTATGCGGGACGGTATTCGTTTGTTCACTACTATTTATGCTCCTAATGACCTGTCTGAACAGCATCCAATTTTATTGACGAGAACGCCGTATTCATGTGCTCCTTATGGAGAAGGTATTTTTAATGCCGGTTTTTGGCGGGGTCCGCGGAATTATTTTTTTAAGGAAAAGTACATTTACGTGATCCAAGATGTTCGTGGGCGTTGGATGAGTGAGGGAGTGTTCGAAGATATCCGTCCTTTCATTCCCAACAAAACAGCCGGACAAACGGATGAATCTACTGATACCTATGATGCGATTGACTGGATGGTTAAAAATATTTCGGGGAACAATGGAAAAGTGGGCGTATTTGGAACTTCTTATCCCGGATTTTATGCAACCATGGCAGCATTGAGCAATCATCCTGCTCTTAAAGCAGTTAGTCCGCAGGCACCTGTAACGGAATGGTTTTTAGGCGATGATTTTCACCACAACGGAGCTTTCATGCTGGCAGATGGTTTTGCTTTTTATTCGGGCTTTGGAAAACCAAGACCTAAACCGACTACTATTGGACCCAAGGGTTTTGAATTTCCTACAAAAGACTATTTCGATTTTTATTTGCGGACTGGTGCCTTGACCAATTTTACTAAGTTAATGGGTGACAGCATTCTTTTTTGGAAAGACCTCATGTCACATCCCAATTATGATGCTTTTTGGCAGGTACGCGATGCCCGCAGAAACGTGGATAAAATCAACTCCTCAATCGCCACTTTGGTGGTTGGCGGACTCTATGATGCAGAGGATTGTTATGGTGCCTGGAATTTATACAAGGCAATTGAAGGAAAAGCAAAAAACGATAACAGGATTGTCATGGGGCCTTGGTACCACGGTCAATGGGGTGCTATGGATGGTACTAAGTTAGGCAATGTTTATTGGGGTTCGAATACCAGTGACTGGTATGGGAAGAACATAGAATTACCCTTCTTTGATTATCACCTTCGGAATAAGGGAAGTATAGATGCTATTAAGGAAGCCAACGTTTTTTTTACGGGAGCCAATGAATGGAAGCAGTTGACACAATGGCCTATGCCCGGAATGCGCATGACTCCTTATTTTCTTGGTCCACGAGGGTTATTGTCAACTTCATCTACAGGTAAGGGTTTTGAGGAGTATGTCAGTGATCCTGCTAAACCTGTGCCGTATATATCTGATGTTTATATGTTGCGGTCCACACCCAGCAGACATTATCGTGAGTACATGGTTGAGGACCAGAAATTTGCATCCCGCAGACCTGATGTGCTGGTCTATCAGACACCGGTACTGACTGAGGATCTGACTCTGGGCGGTCCGGTAGTGGCTGATTTGTGGGTGACAATTTCAACAACTGATGCTGATTTTGTAGTAAAGCTCATAGATGTTTATCCAGATCAACCTTCTGCTTCAGATATGAAGGTTGATTATTTAATGAGTGGTTATCAGCAATTGGTTCGTGGTGAAGTAATGCGGGGTAAGTTCCGCAACAGTTTTGAAAAGCCGGCTCCCTTTGTTCCCAATCAACCATCGCAGGTCAAGTTCAGTTTACCGGATGTTGCACATACTTTCAAAAAAGGTCATCGTTTGATGATTCAGGTACAAAGTAGTTGGTTCCCTATTGTTGACAGGAATCCACAACAGTTTCTGGATATTTATCAAGCAAAGGATGAAGATTTCATCAAGTCTTCTATTCGGGTACACCACAGGTCTAAGATTGAGTTGCCGGTGATACCAAGCCTTTTTTAAAATTCTTTTGTCTTTGGCACTCCTCCTCCGCGTGTCTTCCTTACCGCTTGCGCGTAAGAAGACTTTTCCGAGAAGGTTCACACCCACACTCCGCACTCACACTGTGCGCCGAAGGCGCAAACGAGTGTAGAGGGAAGGACATAGTGAGTGTGATTCACACTCACTATGTCCTTGGCGTTACATCCTTGATATTGTTTTGCTTCGATGCATCATCATCGATTACCGTTTCTTTTACAGTAGCAAAATTGATCTTCTTCAGATCGATCTTACGAACCTGGCGGTTCCACATGGTGTGGTAGTAATAAACTTTTTCCTTGAGATCGGAGGCGGAACTTACCTGTGTTGCACTAACAATGTCTTTAGGCAAGTTGGGTGCAGGCACTTGTGCTCCCAATGGAATATTGAAATTGTCTAAAATTCTGAAAGATTCAAATACCGCTTCCTGTGAGGTTGATAATGGCCGGCAGGTTGCCGTAAATGCAGCTGCTCTCACAAATCGGGAAGGGGGCGTAAAATCCCCGGGCAATCCAATGAGTCCGGAACCACCACCCAATGGTTTCAGTTCGTAGTTATCAAAAGCTTTTGGATTATTCGGTACATTGGTGAGAGCCAGATAATTGCGCTGGTTGATGATGTGCCAGTCATAAGTAGGCGAGTTGGTGATAACACCCAGATAGGGGTCATATACTTTTATCTCACCGTGGTTTACTATTTCAATGATTTTGCTGTTACCGGAAGGGTCAACAATCTTGAAATGGAAGGGCAGTTCTGCTCCACCAAAATCTTTATTATCCACTGTTACTACCCGAACTTTATTCAGGTTAGCAATTGCTTCATTCACGGTTTTGAAAGAGGAAAGCATCCATTGCATCAGATCTCCCACACTCATAGATTGTGCTGCTTTGGTACTATCATACACTGCATACTCGGCAAAACCGGGCAGGTAGTAAACTCCTACATAGAGTCCTTCTTCATTCATGCCATCAGGTCCATAAGGTTGATCATAAGCAGTGAGGGTAACAAACCCATATTTGCCGTTCCACTTTTTCCCATTCAAGCCCTTAGGTGTTTGTCCGACAAATGTCTTATTGCGGGGAACAATGAGAATTTTATTGTGCTGGGCATCGTTCAGTGCCCATTCTACAGTTCGGGAAACAACTACACCCCCATCTTTAGATCTAAGGGTGATGCCTGTGCAAGCAAAGATTGCGTCGCAGGAAAAAAATACTACGAGTACGATAAGCAGGGGTCTAGATAGAGAAAACATACAATGGTTTTTTGAAAGCGTAAGAAAAAATAATTATACGAAATGGCTTGTCTGATAAAGATAAGGCATATTTAAGTTATCAGCAATTTCATCTCATGTTTGATTATTTACAACGATATGATCATCTTACCAAAGACTAAAGACCAAAAGCTAAAGACCGTAACAGTCTTTGGTCTTTGGCAATGGGTCTTTGGCTCGATTATCGTAACGGGAATGACTATCATACCAAAGACTAAAGACCAAAAGCTAAAGACCGTAATAGTCTTTGGTCTTTGGTAATTGTTCCTTGGGTTGATACACGTCCTAGCCGCAAAGTCCTCCTCCTGCGTCGGAGAGACTTTTCGGAGAAGATTCACACTCACACTTTTCTTAGTGCGGATAATAGGAGTCGAACCTACACGCC
>JBJTJJ010000542.1:0-2684 GCA_046095445.1 Sediminibacterium sp. | reverse complement strand
GTTGCATGGCGTTCAAAAGCCATCCGCGCATCGGTCTCACTCATGCCACGCCCATTATCTATCACCTGAATCAGTGCCTTACCGGCATCCGTTATCACCAATTGAATTTTTGTCGCTCCGGCATCAGCAGCATTTTCCAGTAATTCTTTGACAGCACTTGCAGGCCGCTGGATCACTTCTCCGGCAGCAATTTGGTTAGCAAGGTGTTCGGGTAATAATTGTATCAGGTTCTCCACGCGCTCAACTTAAACAGAAAAGCGTAAAGTTACGAAGCCGGCAGGGGTTTTTTCACCCTTTTTTAGTCTGACGAATAGCGAAACCTCCCATGATTTGTCCAGTCAAATGCCCAATCTCAAGTACCTTTGCAGTGAAATTGACTTGTATGAATCTCGATGCCAATATAAAAAAACTGGAACGCAGGTACCTGCCTGCCAATTTTGTGCTAACCGACTGGCCGGCGCTTGAACCATATTTTGTTGAATTGACGCAACGCCAGATTAATTCGGTCGAAGACCTACAATCCTGGTTGAGCAATTTGAGTGAGCTGGAGTCGGTTATCAGTGAGGATGCCTGCTGGCGACAAATAAAAATGACCTGTAACACGGAAGATCCGGCACTGGAAGCTGCCTTCAACTTTTTCTGCCTAGAAATACAACCCCATATTCAACCCTATGCTGACCGGTTGAATAGAAAATTGATGGATTGTCCTTTTACTGAGCAACTCGACCAACAGCAGTATTTCACCTATCTCCGGTCTGTTAAAAAAAATATATCTCTTTTCAGGGAAGCCAATGTTCCGTTGCAAGCGGAAATGAGTGTTTTGCAACAACAATATGGGGTGATTGCAGGAAAAATGACTGTGGAAGTGAATGGACAAGAATATACCCTACAGCAGGCGGCTGCATTTTTGGAAAGCAACGACCGGACTCTTCGAGAATCTGTATACCGAAAAATTCAGGAACGCCGCTATCAGGATAGGGAAGGGTTAGATGATTTATTTACCCGTTTGTTGGGAATGCGTCAGCAGATAGCGCTGAATGCGGGGTATGAAAATTTCAGGGATTATAAATTTGTAGAATTAGGGCGCTTTGATTATTCCAAGGAAGATTGCTTTCAGTTCCATGAAGCCGTTCGGTTACATGTACTACCCTTGGTGAATCGCATCTATGAGCGCAAAAAGGAAAAATTGAAATTGGATGTACTGCGTCCTTGGGACCTGGACGCAGAGCCCACAGGCATTCAGCCACTTCGACCTTTTCAGGGAGGCAAAGAGTTGTACGAAAAATCAGTGCAATGTTTTGAGAAAGTACATCCCTATTTTGCCGATTGCCTGCGTAAGATGAATGCTTTGGGACATTTTGATTTGGAAAGCCGCAAGGGCAAGGCCCCGGGTGGTTATAATTGTCCGCTGGCAGAAAGTGGTGCCCCCTTTATATTCATGAATGCAGCCGGACAAATGGGTGATGTTACCACTATGTTGCACGAGGGTGGTCATGCGATTCATTCCTTCCTCACACATGATCTCGCCTTGCAGGCATTTAAGGAATACCCTATGGAAATGGCTGAAGTCGCCAGCATGGCCATGGAATTAATCAGTATGCCACACTGGGATGTATTTTTTGATGATACAGAAAAATTGAAACGTGCCA
This sequence comes from Sediminibacterium sp., assembly GCA_046095445.1. Lineage (GTDB taxonomy): Bacteria > Bacteroidota > Bacteroidia > Chitinophagales > Chitinophagaceae > Sediminibacterium. The sequence continues at coordinate 1,035 of JBJTJJ010000542.1, read as the reverse complement.
GAGAGCACCAGTTGGAAAGAGTGATTACCTTATTTCCGTGGATTGCCATCATTGATAAGTTTCAACATTGGGTGTATGAGCATCCTCAACATACCGTTGCGGAAAGAACTGCAAAGTGGAATGAAATTCTCCACGATTTTTCCAGTCCGGTAATTGACTTTACCGGTTTAGAATCATACCGTGCTATCAGTTGGCAGCGCCAGTTACACCTCTATGAAGTACCATTTTATTACATTGAATATGGAATAGCTCAGCTTGGCGCTATCGGTATGTGGATGCAATACCAACAAAATTCTGCCGCTGCGGTGCAGAAATATATCAAGGGACTTAGTTTAGGTGGAACACAAACTCTGCCGGCATTGTATGAAGCCGCAGGATTAAAATTCGATCTCTCACCGGCTCATATCAAAACATTGATGGAATTTGTGGCGGAAGAAATGGACCGCCTTTGATGATAGAAGGATAGTAGAGTGATTAATTTGTGGGAGGACGTTGATCGTTTCTGTTACCACCGGATGGGGGGCGGTTAGGCCTTGGTCTGTTGGGGGGTTGATTCCCTCTGTTCCTACTGGGCTGTCCACCTTGTCTCTGTTGGCCGCCTTGTCCCTGACCTTGTTGATTTCTGTTGTCCGGACGATTCTGTTGTTTTTGTCTTTCCCTGTCGCGTTTGCGGCGTTCATTTTTTTCCAATGTGCGCAGACTGATTTGACCTACCAGGTCGACAAATGCCGGTTCTGCCTCTCTTGCTTTACCAGAACTGATTTCTACCGGTTCGAGTTCTGCGACTCTTTGACCTTCACGGTTCAATCTTTTGATTTCTTTTACCCGTTGTATGGTCAGCGGGTAGTGTTTGGTGTTATTGGGTAATACGTACCACATCAGGTTTTTGAAAATATCTTTCTTGATGAGGTGTGCTGTACCGCTTTCTGTATCCAGTGTGTCAGAATAATCCGGGAATTGCTGCAAAGCATCCAGATAGGTATCTAATTCATAGTTCAGGCAGCATTTCAATCTTCCGCACTGACCGCTGAGTTT
>JBJTJJ010000541.1:0-1144 GCA_046095445.1 Sediminibacterium sp. | reverse complement strand
GGAACACCGCAACAGAAACTTACCATTGTTGTCTGAGGCGAATACTGCCGTTCAATATGATTCTTTGAATGAAAGATCAGTGAGAAGTCTCATTCAATTCCTCGATCAGCAACAGTTGCTGACCATGAAAAAATATTATGAGCCGGCACTGAGGGAACATGCAGGCAACTTTATTCCAAAAGAGAAACGTAATTTTTTCTCTATCACGATGCATTACGATCCGCGGCCGTTGTTCTCGCATTTTTATCATTGGTTTGAATTGGCGCAAATGGATAACGACCCACATACATCTGACATTCGTCGAGGAGCATTGTTGTACAATATTTTTGATTCCCGCAATGAAGGCATGGCAACGGCAGTAGAAGAAATTTTTATGAATGCCGGACTATACGATGCTGATCCACGGGTTAGAGAGATGGTTTATATTTTAATTGCACAACGCGCAGCCCGTGGATTAGGTTCACTCTATGCCCATGCTAATGAAATGACCATGGAGGAAGCCGGGAAAGTTCATGCCGACTATACGCCCCGTGGCTGGATGAAAACCGAAAAAGAGTTATTGAAATTTGAACAGCACCTCTACATGCGTCAGCCGGGCTATGGCACCAGCTATATCACAGGAAAACATCTGCTGGATGAGGCCATGACCGAATATGCCAGAAAAATGGAATTATCTGGTCAACCATTTACCATCAGGAAATTTTTAGACCGGATGAACCAAATTGGCTCTGTGCCAACATCATTGGCTGCCTGGGAATTAAATGAGGACAATAGAATTCAGATTAAATAAATAATTAAATTAATCCTAAATTGAATGCATTTACTTTACATTAATTAATCAAACTTCATTTAAAATACATAACATGAAATATATTTTTCTCCTTCTTTTATCAATAATCAACTTCAACAAGATGAGTACCGCACAAGACAAATCAACCCAATAAAAGTTTTTGATACACGTCACTACCGGACAGGACAATCCCACCAAAGCAGCACTTTCTTTTTTAGTAGCCAAAACGGCACTGGAAGATGGGCACCAGGTGAATCTCTTCCTTGCCGGCGATGCTGTATTGCTGTTAAAAGATGATGTACTGAATGCCATAACTGGATTGGGTACAGGTAAATTATCAGACCACTATAAAGT
>JBJTJJ010000540.1:0-2726 GCA_046095445.1 Sediminibacterium sp. | reverse complement strand
CTGGCACTCAACCAACGATAAAGATTCAGCTGACTGCCGGCCTTATCATTCGTGCCCGAAGCACGTGCCCCACCAAAAGGTTGTTGTCCCACCACAGCACCGGTGGGCTTGTCATTGATATAAAAATTACCGGCACTGTCTCTCAGCACACGCGTTGCTTTTTCAATCGCTGCACGGTCCCTCGCAATCACCGAACCGGTGAGTGCATAAGGTGAAGTGCTATCCACCAATTGAAGAGCACGATCGAATTCTCCCGCAGGGTAAACATATAAGGTAAGTACCGGACCGAAAATTTCTTCACACATCGTCAGTGACCGCGGATCTTTGGACTCAATCAGCGTAGGAGCAATGAAGTATCCTTTTCTCTTACTGAAAGTTCCCCCCGCCAGAATCGTATTCTTTTTATTCTTCGCAGCGCGCTTGATATAGGAAGTAATGCTGTCGAATGCTTTTTCATCGATAACTGCATTGATAAAATGACTGAAATCTTCCACCGTGCCCATCTTCATACTTTCAATGGCAGCTACCAATTTCTTTTTAATCTCTGCCGCCAGATTGCTGGGAATATATGCACGGGAGGCAGCAGAACATTTTTGTCCCTGAAATTCAAAAGCACCTCTTGCCAATGCAGTAACCACTGCATCCACATCAGCACTTTCATGTACCAATACAAAATCTTTTCCGCCTGTTTCCCCGACGATACGAGGGTAAGACTTATAGCGAGGCAGGTTTTCTGCCATGGTCTTCCACATCTGGTTGAAGACTCCCGTTGAGCCGGTAAAATGAACCCCGGCAAACATAGGATGAGTAAAGCAGGTTTGTCCGATAGTCGGACCATCCACATAAACCAAATTAATAACACCTGCAGGAAGTCCTGCTTCCTGTAATATTTTCATGAAAAGCTGTGCAGAATAAATCTGTGTATTGGCCGGCTTCCACACCACCACATTGCCACAAAGGGCTGCAGAAGTCGGTAAGTTACCACCGATGGCAGTAAAGTTAAAAGGGGTAATCGCCAGTACGAATCCTTCCAGCGGTCGCCATTCCGTGCGGTTATGGATGCCGGGGGCAGACACCGGTTGTTGTTTGTAAATTTCGTTGAGAAAATAAACATTGAAGCGGAGGAAGTCGATCAGTTCACAGGCGCTGTCAATCTCTGCCTGGTAGGCATTCTTGCTTTGTCCGAGCATGGTAGCAGCATTCATTTGGTAGCGGTACTTTCCTGCTAAAAGGTCGGCGGCCTTTAAGAATATATGGGCCCTCGATTCCCAACTCATATCAGACCAGCTGCTGCGTGCTTTGAGGGCAGCATCAATGGCCTGCTGCGCATGTTGTGCTGTTCCTATATGAAACTGTCCGAGGGTATGACTCAATTCGTGGGGTGGATGTATGGATCTGGTATTGCCGGTACGGACAGCTTTGCCGCCGATGTACATCGGAATGTCCAGGGATTTCTTTTTCAGATCAGCGAGTGCTTTTTTTAGTGCAGCCCTTTCCGGAGAACCGGGTGCATACGATTTAACAGGTTCATTCGCTGGGGCCGGATAAGAAAATATTCCTGTACTCATAATAATAGATTTGTGCGCAAAGTTAGGGCTATTTCATGGATGGATAATCTGCCGGAAGAACTTGAATCTGACAGGAATGAATTAAATTGCCCGCATGGCGATTATCCTCTTTGATCCGCAGGACAGGAACAGACTGCTTCCACTGGCAGCCACCCGTGCTATCGCTCATTTTCGGTCGGGTATCCTCACTCAACAAGAAAGATGGAAACTACGTACCGGTGAAAAAGTATATGTGGCCACTGCGGCTTATCTGCGATGCCTCTATGAGCCCATACCCGAGGGAGAACATAAAAGGATAGATGCCGGTGTTTATCCCGACACGGCTGCCATCGATGCTGTGAGTAAATTGCCCTCGGGTGCCGCCCTGCGTTCGGAAGGAAGTATCTGGGCCTGCAGAATGATGGCTGATCAGGATTCAATTCATACACTTCTGCAGGAACAAAAGAATTTTCAGGTAACAGAATATAACGTGAGTAAGTTGATGCATCCCTGGGATCTGATCAGCAGAAACAGACAACAATTGGTGGAAGATGTTGAAATAATAACAGCCGGTAGATTATCAGAACCGATTCCTGCGCAGGTTCACTGCACGCATCCTGAAAAAATATTTATTGAACCGGGAGCTGATATAGCGCCCTGCTATCTTAATGCAACGGAAGGTCCCATTTACATCGGTCGTAAAGCGACCATCCTGGAAGGCGCAGCGATTCGCGGACCATTTGCGCTATGTGAAGGTGCGGTGGTAAAAATGCAAAGCAGTATTTATGGTGCCACCACCCTCGGTCCCTACTGCGTAGGAGGAGGTGAAATCAAGAATGCATTGATGATGGGTTATTCCAACAAAGCTCACCATGGTTATCTCGGGGATGCAGTGATAGGGGAGTGGTGCAATCTGGGTGCGGGTGCTACCAATAGCAATGTGAAAAATACTGCCGGGACAGTCAATGTATGGGATTTTCACACCAGGCAATACCTGCCTGTCGGACAAAAATGTGGGGTGATCATGGGAGATTATTGCACTGTTTCTATCCAGGCAGCGATGAATACAGGAAGCATGTACGGAGTTTGTTGTAATATTTTTGGTAGCGGACTCCTACCAACAATTGTAGAACCCTGCAGTTGGGGAGTTGCAGGCACAAGGTATGAGCTCCCCAAAGC
>JBJTJJ010000539.1:0-1528 GCA_046095445.1 Sediminibacterium sp. | reverse complement strand
GGAAAGAATTTGCAGTACGGAAAAATGATGCAGCAATTGGGTGATAAAGACATACTCCTCTTTGGAGAATATCATAACAATCCCATTGCTCACTGGCTTCAGTTGGAAGTGACTACTCAACTGGCCGATCAACGTCAACTTGTTCTGGGTGCTGAAATGTTTGAACAAGACAATCAACCAGCACTCACTGATTTTATACAGGGAAAAATTTCAGAGCGTCAGTTAGATTCCAGTGCTCGTCTGTGGAAAAACTATCCTACTGATTATGCCCCGCTGGTACGCTTTGCAAAAACCAGGGGTATTGCTTTTGCTGCTACCAATATACCGCGCCGCTATGCATCATTGGTAGCAAGGTCCGGACTCGAAGCGCTGGACACGTTGGGTTCAGTGCAAAAAAGTTGGATAGCCCCCCTACCCATAGCGTATGATTCAAGTTTACCGGGTTATAAAAATATGGTGGCGATGATGGGAGGTCATGGGGGCTCTAATCTTCCCAAAGCACAGGCCATTAAAGATGCTACTATGGCGCATTTTATTCTACAGTACTACCAACCCGGTAGTCTTTTCATTCATTTCAATGGTTCGTATCATTCAGATTTTTATGAGGGCATTCTCTGGTACCTCAAGAGACAAAGACCTGAGTTGAAATATGCCACCATTACAACAGTATCACAAAAAGACATTAGTAAACTGGACATCGAACACCTGGGAAGGGCTGATTATATCATTTGTGTGCCGGAAAATATGACGACGACTTACTAGCCTAATTTTTGTAGGCGCTCTTTTGCCCACTTCAGTGCAGTCGCCAACTGCTGCTCACGTGTAAGGTAGGTATTGTCTAATTCAACTGCATCGGCTGCTTTACGCAAAGGACTAAATTCTCTGTTGCTATCTGTATAATCTCTTAACTCAAGATTGTTCTTCACTTCCTCAATGGTGATATTCGGATTCCGTTCAAATAATTCTTTAAAACGTCTCTCCACCCTAACAGTGGGGTCAGCGGTGACAAATATTTTTAGCTCGGCTTGCGGAAATACTGTTGTTCCAATGTCTCTTCCATCCATTACAATTCCTTTTTTCTCCCCCATTTTTTGTTGCTGAGCAACTGAAAACTCCCTGACTTCTTTGATGGCTGCTACCTCACTTACATGTTCACTTACGAGCATATCTCTGATCAATGCTTCCACATTCTCATCATTAAGAACCATATCGCTTTGTCCGGTATGGGAATTGTATTCAAAATGCAGATTAATTTCATCCAGTGCCTTATGAACTTGTGCTACCACTGACCAGTCCACATGGTTGCGTAAAAAATACAGCGTAATGGCGCGGTACATGGCACCGCTGTCGATGTATAAATAATTCAATTACCGCTCAAGCTGACGAGCCAGTGTACTTTTACCACAAGAAGAATAACAGTCAATTGTAATAATGATAGACATAGTTCAAAAGAATTTCAATCTCCACTTAGCAACAAAGGTGGAGTAATTTGAGGGGAAAACCATAGAAAATTAGGGCTCTATTTCAA
>JBJTJJ010000538.1:0-1034 GCA_046095445.1 Sediminibacterium sp. | reverse complement strand
GTAGAAGGAGTTTGCGAATCAGCAGGAATAAAAAACGTAACTACCGCACATGCACGGGTAGAAGAACTGAAAAAAAATCATTTTCATTTTGCTGTTTCCAGAGCAGTAGCGCCACTTAAAGAATTATGGAAATGGTGCAGTCCCCTTATCAAGAAACAAGGTGCTGGTGATCCTGCTAACACATTGAAGCATGGACTTATCTGCCTGAAAGGTGGGGATCTCACTGTTGAAATTGCTGCAAGCGGTCTTAGACCGAGGATGATGCCCATTAGTGGAATATTTCCTGAACCCTACTTTGAAGAAAAATATATTCTTCACGTTGCAAAATAAAAAAGCGGGAAGACATATTATCTTCCCGCTGAATTTGAGTACCTTATTTCCAATATTATTCAGGGACCACTAATTTATTGTTCACTTTATTTACATCCGCCAATCTACCGGAAGGATCTATCTCAATAGATTTGATGTCTTTCAATGAACGGGATATCTCCATGGCATATTCGGGGTGCGTCCAACGCCAGGGCTCATGCTGAATCATTGGAATCTTTCCATCTTGAGGCTTTACCCCATACATGAGGTTCAATGGAATGGTATGAAGTTCTTGTGCCCCATCTTTATATGTCACCAGAACATCAACCGGCATAGGCATCTTGCCTACCCGACGGAGGTTTACCATCGACTTTCCTTCCACCAGATTAATATCACCAATAGCATAATCAATAGTTTTAGTACTATTGATCCAGTATTCCTTGTACCAATCCAGTTCCATACCACTTTCCTTCTCTGCAATCCGAATAAAATCATTTGGATTCGGATGTTTAAACCGCCAGGTATTATAGTAACTAAGTAAAATTTTATCTAAAACGCTATCCGATACTATATATCCCAGCTGTGCAAGGAAGATAGCGCCCTTTGAATAAGAGGCCACTGAATAGGCATAATTGGTGTTGTAATGGTCGGAATGAGTGGAGGCTGGTTCTTCATAGCCGCTGCGCACGAGGGCAAAGTAGGAGCGGTACGATCCAGTGTAATAG
>JBJTJJ010000537.1:0-6366 GCA_046095445.1 Sediminibacterium sp. | reverse complement strand
ATGTAATACTATTTACATAGATAAAATCCATAATTTAATTGTACTACTTGTTGATTTTTACATATCCCCCAAGATCAACATCCTGCAACTCCATATAAGTAACCACAGGATAAAATCCCTGAATACCTGTAAAATAATACCCTGCAGAACTATGAAAATAATCTTCAGGTTTTAAAACGAGACCGGCTTTGCAAGGATTATTGTGAATATAGCTAACTTTTGCAGCCATAAAATCTGTTGTTCTACACTCCTTCTTATCGAATGAGGGCTCAAAGACTTCATGTCTTTTACCTTGTAACAATTGTGTTGGATTCACCCATTTCTGAAGTTGATGGAGAATGTCTAAATAATCTTGTTGCTGTAATTTTTGGACAAGCGAATATGCCATAAAACGTTTTCCATTACCAACCATTACATTGATGTTAGAGCCATATTTAAAGCCAATCATTACATGAAGATGATTCTTCATAATCACATAAGCGATGATACAATTACCCTTCTTCTTTAGATAATCGAACCACTGATAAACTGCGTCATACCCTTGGGTCAATTCAAAAAGTGGCAACCACCTGGCACAAGTCAAAGTAATGAAATAAACTCCCCCGGTCTCGTAAATCCTTCTTCTTACTGTCATAATGGATTCAAAGTAAGTTTATATAGATACTTTGTTGATGAGGAAAATAACGAGTATTTATACTTTATCACATGATAATGCCGCAAAGTCCTCCTCCTGCGTCGGAGAGACTTTTCGGAGGAGATAGACTGTTTCGGTCTTTAGCCAAAGGTCTTTAGTCTTTAGCACGGATATCATTTCTATTTATGAGATCAAACCAAAGACCAAATGCCAAAGACCAAAGACCGTTTTCCTGATCCGAATAGTCTTGCACTAAAGGCGTATCACACTGATTTGAGCATCTTACCCTTCTGCCAAAAAAATCGTAGCTTACTCTTTATTATAACCTCCTATTATCAGTAAGTATGCTGATCCCTGCTAACCATCCTTCCAACGATGATGAACCGAAACCATCGCGAAAAAAACCGATCTATACTCCCCAGCCCGCTCTGCGGCAATACCTGATCGACTACAGCAGAGAAATTCAACTGCCCCTCGCCTATCAAGACCTGCTCCGATTTACCTATACCACACCGATCAAAGACAGACACGGAAAAGACAGCTACTGGGATACCGTCTCCTACGACCTCCACGAATGGAACGATCTGAGACAAGCACTCATCCGCATGTACGCCATCCTGAAAACAGAAGGTGATATGCGCTTCGCCCGTCACCTCGATGTGGCACGCATCGACTTCTGCTACTTCGGCAACAGCCAACCTTTCCGGATTCGCATCGTAAATAAATACAATGACAACTACGACCACTTCTACATCAAACAAGCCGATGCCAACCGTATATACGGACTGGAAATGGAACACCTGCTCTCCCCCAACCGAATGACCTACCTGACCCACCGAACCACCCTTATCGAAGAACATGTCCCCGGCATACCAGGCGATGTCTTCATTCGTGACTATCTCCACCACCCGGGCACCAACGTGATCCGTCTCGCGAAAGAATTTGTCAAGTTCAATGAACGTTGCTTCGTTCAATTGCTGGGAGATATGCGCTCTTATAACTTTGTCGTGAATATGATTCCTGATATTGAAGATGTTCAGTACCGCATCCGAGCCATCGACTTCGACAGGCAGACCTATGAAGGCAAAAAAAACAGCTACCTGCCTCAATTCTTCAAAGAAAACTATGAACTCGTTCAACTGGCCCTCCGCCACCTGAACCGAGAATCAATCGCACAATACCAGGCTGAAGAACAAACCCTCATCACCCTTCGTCTCGCCTCCTCGCGGTACCGCATGAAAGCCCTGCTCGATATCATGGCAAAAGATACGCTGGCACCCCCCGAAAAAATCACACAACTGCGAGAAGAACTTTCACAACACTATGCCACCCCCATAGCTGAGAAAAAAACACAGAGTATGGGACTACTCCTGAAATGGCAAATGAAACAAAGACTCAAAAACAGTTTTCACTGGCTGCCGAAAAGCAAATCGAGATTCAACGATTAATTTCAGGAAAATAATTCGCAAAGTTGCTTTTCACGCATGTGGAAAGGAAGACAAGCGGAAAAGGGAACCAAAGACTTTTGTGGTCTTTAGCCAAAGGTCTTTAGTCTTTGGTATACTATTCATTCCCGTCAGGCGTATCACACTGGCCTTTCTCCTCCTACATAACTTATATAATACTCCTCTACCCTTTGATAAGAAACCTCCACAGGTTGATCAACTACCAGCACTTCAATTGTACCGGTAGGCATCAGCTCAAAAGGAGATACAATTATGTCCTGACTGAAAACAGTGCCGGGTATGTTGCGCCATTTATATACCGCTTCCTTCACCGTCCATATCAAAGTCAGTAACTCCCTTTGTACTTCTTCCCCCCGACCCTGCACCCAATCCCATTCCTCATCAGATAAAAACTTGTGCCGTACCCTATGCACCCGATCAGTGATTTTTTCTATGTCAATACCTACGGCACCACACTCACTCACCATCGCCGCCGCCATATTTCCACTGTGCGTCAATGAAAAAAAATAAGTATCCCCGGGAATAAAAGGCCGGCCCTGCTCCGGATAAACCAACTCCCCATAAGGGAAATCAGGGCACAAAAAAGGCAACAAATACCCTGCTGCCAAATGCTGTAACTGCTTTTGAAGATGTAAAACGGGATACCGTAAACTCACCTTCTCCAAAAAAAACTCCGCCCCCTCGGCAATCTCCCAGATCGCCAGTCGCGTGTTTTCATTGATATCTTGTTGATAATACAGGGGCACAGCCGTAACTTTACCAATTGTATGCAGAATTAAGACATATTTGCAAAGGATAGAAAAAATAATACCATGATTCTTACGGACCGCCGTATTCTCGAAGAGATGGAAAAGGGCTCCATCATCATTGAACCATTTCACAGAAGCGACCTGGGCAGCAATAGCTATGATGTGCACCTGGGTAAATGGCTGGCCACCTACGTTGATGCCGAACTCGATGCCAAAAAACACAATACCATCGAATATTTCGAGATACCCGAAGAAGGGTACGTTCTGCAACCTAGCGGCTTCTACCTGGGCGTAACCCTGGAATATACCGAAACACATGCTCACGTTCCTTTCCTGGAGGGTAAATCCTCCACCGGCCGGCTGGGCATCGATATTCACGCCACCGCCGGTAAAGGTGATGTAGGATTCTGTGGTAACTGGACCTTAGAAATATCCTGCAAAAAACCTGTACGCATCTACAAGGGAATGCCCATCGGCCAGTTGATTTACTTCCCGGTAGAAGGCGAAATCGAAGTGCGCTATAACCAAAAAGCGAATGCTAAATACAGCGGCCAGCCCGATAAACCTATCGAGAGCATGATGTGGAAGAATAGTTTCTGATTAGTTGACCTTCGTCTTTTTTCCGCGACTGCGCTCCTCCGCCAATATCCAACCGACCACCTCCCGGTAACTGCGCAAACCCTCTTTTTGTCCGTTCATCCGCAGGTACTGCGCATATAATTCATTGAATGCCGGTGTTACAGTATGCGTTCTGGATCTAAAAAATTGTCGGATTGCTTTCCGGTCCCTCTTCACCGCCGTATCCAATCTTGCCATATTCGCCTGTATCTGCCTGCGCAAACCGGCACTATCGTCCTGCAATGCATACATTCTCCATAATTCCTGCTGTACCTGGTCATACAGATCCAATGCCGCCGAATACCTGAGTCGGGGATCTTCCTGCACTTGTGCAGCAAGCCATCCTACAAAACTTGCCTCACTCTCCCGCGCATATCCTAACTGATGGGCTACCTCATGACAAGCAATATAAGGCAGTAATATATCCGGTAACTCGGTTCTTACCTGTGCTTCCCCGGTAAACGGATTATAATATCCTGTATACCCTACCCAATCACCCAATTCCGCCAGCAGCGATCTCTTGAGTGAGGGCGCCCGCCAGGCGAGATCCGGCGAAACCCGGGCCAACTTCTCATAGGCCTGTTTGCTGATTTGTTCCACTTCTGAAAAAGAAACCTCCGGAAGCGTATCGCCATAAATAGCCGACCTGTTCACATTCAGCTCTGTTATCAAACGATCATTAAAGTCAATCAACTCTTCAAGGGTATATTCCGGCTTCCCCAATTGGCGGTTCTCACCTACCGTTGGACGGTCATAATTCAGTCCCCAAAAAACCTTAAATATCACATACAACCATAAGCCGGCAACCAGGACGCGTTGCAGTAATTGGGAGGTATCAGACTTCCGCTTGCGGACAAATCTGAAGAATATCCACTTAGCAGCCCCAACAATCAGGTAGATAATGCCCCCTGCATAGATCAAATCACCCAGTGAAATGGGCAACCATCCGGTAATTGTACGCAGTCCTCTACTGAACACCGGATAAAAACCACGGGAATAATATTGTTCCACTGCTGAGGGAAAAAAAGAAAAAATAACCAGTAGTAATACCGCCATTAAAAGAAATCGATTTTCCCGGCTGAATTGTAGTACTCCCTTTTTCAAGCTATCCATCCAGCAAATATCCGCAGAAAGCAGGGAATATGATAAAACGCACAGAATCAGCAAGTTCAGATAATGTTGGTAGATAATTTCTATTGTCGTACCTTTGCCCACCCATAAATGGACCGTTATGAGCCAGCGCCGGGAATTTGAGATTGCGTTTGTTGGGCTAAAACCGGGTTTGCATCATTACGAGTACAGGGTGGACGATAAGTTCTTTGCTTCTTTTGGACCCCAGGATTTCAGTCATTGTGAAGCCAATATCCGGCTAACGCTGGATAAAAAAACCGGCTTCATGCAATTGAAATTCGACATCGGCGGAACAGTGCAAGGCATTTGCGATAAATGTGGTAATTCCCTCCCGCTTCAACTGTGGGATGAATTTAATTTAATCGTAAAATTGGTAGATGATCCCGATGCGATGAATGAACAGGAAGAAGATCCCGATGTATTCTATATCGGTCGTGGTGAAAGCCACCTCTACCTGTCCAACTGGATATATGAATTCATCATCCTTAGCATACCTTTTCAAAAGATATGTGCCGATGCTGAAAAAGGCGGTCCTTACTGCAACCTGGAAGTGTTGGAAAAATTGAAACAACTGGAACAGGGTGTAAAAAGCGAAAACAAAACCATCTGGAAAGGTCTCGACCAATTCAAAGACCTGACTGATAATAACTGACCATCTAAATTTTGATGATATGCCGAATCCGAAACGCAGACACTCCCAGCAGAGAAGTGCTAAAAGAAGGACTCACTACCTGGCAGAAGAAGTGACCCTGAGCAAAGACGCAACAACCGGTGAAAACCATGTTCGTCACCGTGCCCATGTTAGTGAAGGAAAATTGTACTACAAAGGAAAACTCGTGGCAGAAAAAGCCCCGCTGAAAGCCTGATTGTACGTATAATCCCTTAACGCCAATATGAGCATGCACATCGGTCTTGACATGATGGGTGGCGATTTCGCACCCCTCGAAGCTGTCAAAGGACTTCAGGAATTTTTACTCAAGAATTCATGGAACGCTACCATTCAATGCATCGGCGATGAATCGGTATTGCTTCCCTTGTTCGAATCCCACTCCATCGATACTTCCTCCCTAAAGATTGTTCACGCCGAAGACACCATCGGCTACCACGAACATCCTACCAAGGCATTGCGCGAAAAAACTCAGTCCTCCATAGCTATCGGATTTCGTCTACTCGCTACCGGAGAACTCGATGCCTTCATCAGCGCCGGTAACACAGGGGCCATGCTGGTGGGTGCAATGTTCAGCATCAAACCCATCGAAGGAGTTGTAAGGCCGACCATTTCTTCCGTGATTCCCAAATTGAATGGCTCCACAGGTTTATTACTGGATGTCGGTCTGAATGCTGATTGCAAACCGGAACAATTGAACCAATTCGCCATATTAGGTAACCTCTACGCGAAACACATCCTTCAAATCGATGAACCCAAAGTTGCCTTGATGAATGTGGGCGAAGAAGAAGGCAAAGGCAACCTACTTGCTCAAGCTACCTATCCCCTGCTGAAAGAAAACAAACACATTCATTTCATCGGCAATATCGAAGGCAGAGACCTTTTCAATGACAAGGCAGACGTAATTGTCTGCGATGGATTCACCGGAAACATACTTCTCAAAATGGCTGAGTCAGTTTATGATCTCACCATCCAACGTGGTATCCAAGACGACTATTTCCAGCGTTTCCATTACGAAAACTACGGCGGCACACCCGTTCTAGGAGTTGCCAAGCCCGTTATCATCGGCCATGGTATCAGTCATGCCCGCGCCTTCCACAA
>JBJTJJ010000536.1:0-1037 GCA_046095445.1 Sediminibacterium sp. | reverse complement strand
GCGCAAGGAGATGACCTTAGTTTTCTGCAACAGTTGATGACCAGACTTTCTCAGGAGATGGGATTAACTGCTAATAATATGTACCTCACAGGTACCAGTAATGGCGCTTTGATGACTTTTTCTTATGCGTTTAATTTTCCTTCAACTATTAAAGCAGTTGCGGTGTCGAGTGGAAATTTGCCTTTGAAACCTGCGCCGGGTGCTTGCACCAATTGATCTACTATTCCTCTGCCAATAATGCTAACCCATGGTACATTAGATCCTGCAATGCCGGCAGACGGAGGATGTGTTGCCAATTTAGGTGGTGCTTGTAATCGCGGTAGAGTTGTTTCTCAGTCAACTACGCTGAATTACTGGCTGCAGCGAAATAACCTCACCAATGTTACGCCGATAGTTACCACTTTCAATGTCAATGCCAACGATGCCGGTAATGTAGAAAAACGTGTTTTCAATGGAACACATCCACTGGTATATTATGTATTGAATGATGCAGGACATGCAGTTCCCAGTCTTACCGTATTTTCAGCAACAACAGCTGCCTCAGGAGCACAAAACAGGGACATAGAATATGCCACCGAGGTATGGAAATTTTTTAGGGGGTTTCAGTAATTTTCCGGCTAACTTTTTCTAATAAGAAGAAGTATAGTAGTATCTATTCCGGGAAATAAAAAGAGCAGCCATCCGGCTGCTCTTGTATTATTCTTTCAAAAATTGCTTTTATTTCTTCAGATCAAATCTGTCGAGGTTCATCACTTTGGCAAAGGCAGCACCAAAATCTTGTGCGAACTTTTCTTTCATGTCATCGCAGGCATATACTTCTGCCAGCGCACGCAACTCTGAGTTAGATCCGAATACCAGATCAGCACGCGTACCGGTCCACTTGAGTTCGCCGGATTTTCTGTCACGACCTTCAAACACATCTTTATGAGGTGTAGTGGGTGTCCAACTGGTACCTAAATCAAGCAGGTGCACAAAGAAGTCATTGCTGAGTACGCCTGGTTTGCCGGTAAAAACACCATGGTTAGACTGATCAAAGT
>JBJTJJ010000535.1:0-1623 GCA_046095445.1 Sediminibacterium sp. | reverse complement strand
TAGTCCCAATCCCAATAGTACCGGGGTTCCTTATTTGTGGACCAGGGCAGCGGTTACAGTAATAAGCAATAATCAGCCGGGTTCAGGTACCGGCAATATCAACGAGGTATTGACCAACTCCACAGATGCAGCTATTGAGGTAGAATATATTTATCGTATCGGTCAGGCAGTAAGCTGTGCCAGCGACCAATCGGTAAAATTATTAGTGAAACCTCTACCACGCCTAACCGGTAGTTTGAGTATTCAGGTATGTAGCAATGCTCCCGTGGCCTACACACCTATCGGTAATATTCCAGGAACTAATTTCAATTGGACTAGAGCAGCTGTGCCCGGCATATCTAATCCCCCCAATTCCGGATTTGTGGGTATAGGAGAAATTTTATTTAATACAACTGCAGCTAATGTAGATGTTGTTTACAGATATGCGATGACCAATTACAATGGTTGTGTGAATGCAGAAAGTTTAACAGTCACTGTAAAGCCCGTTCCGGTAGTTGGACTTCTATCCAATCAATCTCTTTGTCACAATGATAGAACAGCGCCCCTTACTTTTACCAGCAATCTTCCCAATACAGTTTATAGCTGGACTAATTCTCAACCTGCTATCGGATTGCCTGCTACCGGTACAGGAGGCACCATCGCTTCATTCACTGCTGTCAATAATGCCAGTGGCCAATTGGTAGGACAAATAAGGGTAACGCCCAATGTAAATGGATGTGATGGAAATACCACCCTCGTGGCTAACATCATTGTCAATCGAGCAATTACGGGCAGCTTCATAGAGTCTGCTCCCCAAGTGGCTTGTCCGGGCATACCCGTAGGTCCACTAGTAGGAAGTGTACCTCTGGGAGGTGACGGCTCCACTTATGTTTTCCAATGGGATTCCTCTGCAAACGGAACCAACTGGGCATCTATGGGTAGCAATTTTATTACGAGGCAGATTATCGCTCCGGCACAAACTGCAGACAGATGGTATCGAATGAGAACAACTTCATTGGGTTGCTCAGCTGAGACCAGTCCGGTTAAAGTTACTCTCAAACCCAAACCTGTTGTTACTACCAGAAGCAATGATAGCAACACACCGGGTGCCAGTCCGCTGACGAAAATAACCATAAGCATAGGTAATTCAACGCAGGTTTTTGCAGAAGGTGCCGCTACCTATTTGTGGACGCCTATTATCGATATCAATAATATTCGATCTGCATCGCCAATCCTTACACCCAAGGCAAATACCAATTATAAGGTTTATGGTACCTCAGAGTTTGGATGTATCGATTCTGCCCGGGTAGAAATTACTGTTATTAAGGCCTTTTTAGTATATCCGAATAACATCTTAACTCCTAATGGGGATGGATTCAACGATACATGGAAGATTAGAAACATAGAGTTTTATCCCCAGAATTCCGTTACACTTTATAATAGCAATGGTGTTATTATTGAGACATTCGAAAATTATACCGGTGACTGGAATGGTAGAAAAGCTGGAGGTCTGAAATACCCGACGGGAACCTACTATTACATCATTAAGATAAAAGAGAACGATAAAGAGGCAATTATCAAGGGCTTTTTGACGTTGTTGAATTAAAGTAAATAATAAATTATAAATATTATAAATATATATAA
>JBJTJJ010000534.1:0-1341 GCA_046095445.1 Sediminibacterium sp. | reverse complement strand
CCGGGTAGCACGCCAGGCATCAGCCACCCGGGCTTTCTCTTCTTTCCACTCTCCTTCTGTAGCAGCACCGACACAGAGAACCGCAACACCACCCCTCAATTTGGCCAGACGCTCCTGCAGTTTCTCACGATCATAATCAGAAGTTGTATTCTCGATCTGAGCTTTAATCTGGTTCACACGTGCAGTGATATCAGCTTTTTTGCCTTTTCCACCTACGATGATGGTATTGTCTTTGTCAATAGTTACGGATGTTGCCTGACCAAGATAAGACAGGTCTGCATTCTCCAGTTTGAAGCCCTGCTCTTCGCTCACCACTATACCGGCAGTGAGGATAGAGATATCAGTCAGCATTTCTTTTCTGCGATCACCAAAGCCAGGGGCTTTAACTGCAGCCACTTTCAAAGTGCCACGAAGTTTGTTCACCACCAGCGTAGCCAGTGCTTCTCCTTCCAGATCTTCTGCAATAATCAACAGCGGGCGACCACTTTGTGCCACTTTCTCCAGGATATGCAGAATGTCTTTCATGGCACTGATCTTCTTGTCATAGATCAGGATGAATGGATTTTGCAATTCCACTTCCATTTTTTCACTGTTGGTAACAAAGTAAGGAGAGATATAACCACGATCGAATTGCATACCTTCCACCACATCTACAGTGGTATCAGTACCTTTTGCTTCTTCTACAGTGATAACACCCTCTTTACCAACCTTGCTCATGGCAGTAGCAATCAACTTACCGATTTCAGCATCGCTGTTGGCGGAGATGGCAGCTACCTGCTCAATTTTTTTGGTATCATTACCAACGGTTTGGGACTGACCTTTCAGGCTTTCAACCACACGGGCAACAGCCTTGTCAATACCACGCTTCAGGTCCATTGGATTGGCACCTGCAGCTACGTTCTTCAATCCTTCTGAGATAATGGATTGTGCCAGAACAGTAGCAGTCGTAGTTCCATCACCAGCCTGATCAGCAGTTTTGGATGCTACTTCCTTCACCATCTGTGCACCCATGTTCTCAATAGCATCTTCCAGTTCGATTTCTTTTGCTACTGTCACACCATCCTTGGTTACCTGGGGAGCACCAAATTTCTTTTCAATCACCACATTACGACCTTTAGGACCAAGGGTTACTTTTACCGCATTGGCCAGGGTATCAACACCCTTCTTCATCCGGTTCCTTGCATCAATGTCGAAAAATATTTGCTTTGCCATAGTTCTTGTTTTTTATCCTTTATGGATTTGTTTGTTTTACAATTGATTAAGTGGGTTAATGAATATAAAAGTTGAAATAAATCCGGTCATTAAACAATTGCCAGGATATCACTTTCTCTCATAATCAGC
>JBJTJJ010000533.1:0-2438 GCA_046095445.1 Sediminibacterium sp. | reverse complement strand
GTATATGTATGAAACAACTGCAGGAAAAAAATGGTACATCGTTGATCCGATAAAAGCAGAAAAAAAACCCTTATTCGATAATGATGACCTTGCCTCAAAAATCACTGCTATAGTGAAAGATCCATTTGATGCGCAGCACCTGGGTCTTGACAGTATGCGATTTATTAATGATGAAAATACGATCCGATTCGAAGTTAAAAGTACACGCGATGTAGAGAAAAAAGACAGCAGCAATCGCTCCAGAGGCAGTGGAACTGCAGCAACACCCGACAAAAAAGTCTTTTATTTTGAATATAACCTGTTGACTACGGAACTCACAGAATTGACAGATTTTAAGAAAACCAAAAGGAAACCTATCTGGGCTTCGATTTCTCCTGACAGCAACTGGGTGATTTTTGGTAAAAAATTCAATCTGTATTATATGGATAAGGCCAATTATCAAAAGGCCTTGTTGAATGAAGACGACAGCACCATTGTTGAATTTGCACTTACAACCGATGGTGTTGAATATTATTCTTACCATGGAGAAAGTGCACTCGGCGGGGGAGGAGAAAATAATGTTGATAAAGAAAAAAACAGAAACAAGCGCAAACCCGCTCAAATTTACTGGTCACCCGACTCGAAATATTTTGTGATGAATCGTTCCGATAACAGGAAAGTCAAAGACCTCTGGGTAATCAACAGCATTGCTGATCCTCGCCCTACTTTGGAGACTTATAAATACCTGATGCCCGGTGAAAAAGATCATCCGGTTGATGAACTTACTCTTTTTAACCTGACTGATAAAACTCATCAGGTTCTGTCTACCGGCGCTTACAAAGACCAAACAATTTCCATTTGGAGTGCCCCCGCTGTTGCATCCTCCAGAGATGATGACTATCGGATTAATTACTGGTTGGGAACATCCAGGGGTTTTTATTTTACCCGCACTAGCCGTGATCTTAAAAGAATTGATGTCTGTATGGCCAATCCTGCAACAGGAATGGTGAAACCACTTATCAAAGAGTCTCTCAATACATATATTGAAGTTCGCCGACTTGGTTTGGTGAATGAGGGAAAAGAATTGATCGAATGGAGTGAACGCGATGGTTGGGCGCATTTTTATCTTTACGATGAAAACGGACAATTGAAAAATCGTATTACGCAAGGTCCGTTTCACTGTGAAGACATTGTTGGAATTGATGAAAAGAAACGCACACTTTACTTTACTGCCAATGGGAGAGAAGCTAATGAAGACCCCTATTATCTGCATCTCTATCGGGTCAATTTTGATGGAACCGGACTTCGTCTCTTGAATCCGGGTGAATTCGAGCACAGTAATTCTATGAATGAAAACCAGCAGTTTTTTGTAGATAATTATTCGAGGGTGAATACCATTCCCCAGTCAGTTCTTTATAATACAGAAGGAAAAAAGATAATGGACCTGGAAACTGCAGATTTCAGCTCTTTGATGAAGACACCCTATCGCTTTCCACAACCTTTTAAAGTAAAAGCAGACGACGGCATCACCGATTTGTATGGTGTTATGTACCTGCCTTTTGATTTTGATTCCACCAAAAAATATCCGCTGATTGAATATGTGTATCCCGGCCCACAGACAGAGGCAGTGAATAAGGCATTTGGAAGAAGTATGGACAAAACGGAAAGACTGGCACAATTAGGATTTGTTGTTATAACTGTGGGTAACAGAGGTGGACATCCATCCCGCAGCAAATGGTACCACAATTATGGTTACGGAAATCTCCGCGATTATGGTTTAGCAGATAAAAAAGCTGCAGCCGAACAATTGGCTGATCAATACTCTTTTATTGACATCAATCGTGTCGGAATCAACGGACATAGTGGTGGTGGATTTATGAGTACCGCTGCGATGTTAGTGTATCCTGATTTCTTCAAAGTCGCAGTTTCTGAAAGTGGAAACCATGACAATTCCATCTACAATCGTTGGTGGAGCGAAAAGCACCATGGTGTAAGGGAAATGATTTCCGAAAAAGGAGATACCAGCTTTGCCTATTCAATTGAAAAAAACCAGGATCTGGCCAAAAACCTAAAAGGCAGGTTGATGCTTACCACGGGTGATATTGACAATAATGTACACCCCGCCAATACCATTCGGGTAGCCAACGCACTCATCCGCGCCAACAAACGATTTGATTTTCAAATTTTGCCCGGACAAAGACACGGATTTGGTGATATGACAGAATATTTCTTCTGGACAATGGCTGATTATTTCACGCGTTATCTGATGGGAGATACCACCGAAAGACCAGTTGATATAGAAGAAATGAACCGAGAAATTCAACAATCCGGTCCAAAATCAACGCCGGCAGCAGCGGGTGGCAGACGAGCTCCAGCCACTGAAGAACAATAGGATACAATAGCCGAGTATTTTCAACGCAGGAGATTAACATTTCCTGCGTTTTTTATTTGAATAAGAC
>JBJTJJ010000532.1:0-13533 GCA_046095445.1 Sediminibacterium sp. | reverse complement strand
GTCCCTACTTTCTCTCGCCGGAGGCTATCACAACCCTACTTCAAAAAGATGTGCTTCCCCGGTTAAAAGGTGCTCAAGTCGAAGCAGTTCATTTTTATGGCACCGGTCTCAGTCATCCAGCCAACCAAAAGATATTACAGCGGGTTTTACGTAGTCAGTTTCCGAAGGCCAAATTAGAAGTCGCTACTGATATAGTTGGGGCAGCCCGGGCACTTTGTGGCCGGGAAAAAGGAATTGCCTGCATCCTGGGTACGGGTTCTAACTCTTGTTACTACAATGGAAAAAAGATTGTGAGGAATAGTCCTGGTATTGGCTATATATTAGGTGATGAAGGCAGTGGTGCCTATTTGGGCAAAAAGCTGGTACAATATTATTTGTATGATATCATGGATGAGCCCCTGCGCACTGCTTTTGAGCGAAGGTTTCATCAGCAAAGGGCCGATATCATGGAAAATGTTTATAAGAAACCGTTGGCTAACCGATACCTTGCATCATTGGCCATTTTCCTTGCGGAAAACAGGGGTCATTATATGGTAGAGAACATTTTGGAAGATGGATTGCGGGATTTTTTTCACCAACACCTATTCTCCTTCCGGGAAATCAGGTCGGTACCCATCCATTTTACCGGCAGTATTGCTTTTGGATTCAAAGATGTTTTGCTGGAACTTTGTAAGTTCTATGAATTGAAGGCAGGGAAAATCATCAAAACCCCACTGCAAGGACTCATCGACTATCATTCTTAGCTTATGAAAGAATTCATCCGATACACAGAGCAGTCATCTCTCTATCGCCATCTCGAAAAAATGTCGGTAGCTGAGCTGTTACACAACATTAACCAGGAAGATAAAACCGTTCCTGATGCCGTAGCCAAAGCCATACCTCAGATTGAAAAACTGGTTTCTGCTATCAGCGATAAGATGCTGGCGGGCGGGAGACTTTTTTATATTGGTGCCGGTACCAGCGGCAGATTGGGCATTGTTGATGCCAGCGAATGCCCTCCAACTTTCGGGGTGCCCTATGGTCTTGTTATCGGAATCATTGCAGGAGGAGACAAGGCCATCACAACAGCTGTTGAATTTGCCGAAGACAATCTTGATGAGGGTTGGAATGATCTGATGAAGCATTTTGTTAGCGACAAAGATGTGGTGGTAGGTCTGGCCGCCAGTGGCAGCACTCCTTATGTGATAGGAGCATTGAAGCAATGCAGGAGAAAAGGAATCATTACAGGCAGTATCAGTTGCAATCCCAATGCCCCCGTTTCCCGCGAAGCGGACTTCCCCGTAGAAATTGTGGTGGGCCCCGAATTCATCACCGGAAGTACCCGTATGAAAAGTGGTACAGCCCAGAAACTGGTACTTAACATGATCTCTACTTCAGTAATGATACAATTGGGCAGGGTGGAAGATAACAAAATGGTGAATATGCAGTTGAGCAATGTGAAGCTGGTAGACCGAGGAGTAAAGATGGTGATGGAAGGATTGGGACTAAAAGATTATGAAGAAGCAAAGGATTTGTTGTTGAAGCATGGCAGTGTGAAGCGTGCCATTGAAGCAGCAAGTCACAGTCATTAAACCGGTTTATGCACGAAATAGAGCCTTATTATAACTGGAGGCATCTGTATATTTCTGAGGAAGATAAGCACTCGCCTTTTTGGGGCAGAACCTACAGTGAGTTTGAATATTCCCAAACCATTTATAATTATTTTATACATCCCCAATGGGATGAATTTGGCAGTAAAACGCTATATCTGAAGATCATTTATGCAGATTATGAATTACACTTCTGCATCATAGAATTGATCGGCGAATGGAATGATGCCATCGAGAATGATATCATGATGCTAAAAAGGGAAGTGGGAGATGAATTGATGAAACAGGGATTGACTAAATACATTTTCATCGCTGAAAATGTATTGAATTTTCACAGCAGTGATAATGAATATTACCGGGAGTGGCAGGAGGAAGTAAGGGAAGAAGCAGGTTGGCTTACCATTCTAAATATGCCGGAGGCAACCCAGCAGGACTTCCTTCGGAAGCGCTTGCAACAATATATGGAATTGATTGATCTGCCGGAATGGCGCTCTTACAAACCATATCACCTGTTCAAAAAAATTGATGCCGCAATGGGCCTGCGGTTAGATGAATGAAGAAGAAGCATTCATGTCAATCTTTGATAACTATATATTTCGTATCTTGACATCAAATCGTTCGGTATGTCATTACCAGTAAATAACAAAAACAATAGTAAGGGAGGAAAAAAAGGAAATGTGCCTGGAGCACAAAATTCCCGTTTTATACCTAAGCCCGGAGCAGCCAAATCGAGTGGGGGTGGTAAAAAAATGATTAAGACGGGTGGCTCACGCGGAAGCTGATTTGAAGATTCCACGAATTCCGACTACATATCCATTAAATCATCGTAGGCCATTCTGAGTTCATTCCAGGCATGGTTATCGCCGGCTTTTTTGGCCGCTGTTAGACCTTTTTCATACCATTCCAATGCCTCCTGAACTCGGTTTTGGTTTGCCAATGCTGCGGCCAGGTGGTAATAGGAGCCCACATAATCTGGCAATTCATTCAGCAATTGTTCCCAGATTTTGATAGATTCTTCCCACTTGCCGGCTTTCTGGTACTCCAATGCCAGTGCATGCCGAAGAAAGGGGTCATTGGGCTGGTCAAGCAGGTATGCCAGCAATTTTTCCATCCGGTTCATAGTCAAAGATAAGCTGACAGTTTATCCACTTCTCCCCTCTCTTAAAAAAAATTAACTATTCCCTTGACAGCACAATGTATTTCCTCCCTAACTTTGTATAGTTGCATAAACAACTATTTTTTATTCTTCACCCCTTTTACAATTATTAATTGTCTGTATGAAGATTCTTGTATGTATAAGCAGAACTCCGGATACTACCTCCCGTATTGCCTTCACTGATAATAGTACCCGTTTTGATGAAACTGATGTTCAGTGGATCATTAATCCTTACGACGAATGGTATGCGCTGGTTCGTGCTATTGAATTGAAAGAAAAAAATACTGAGATAGTATTACACCTGGTTTCAGCAGGTGGGCCGGAAATGGATGCTATCTTAAGAAAAGCGCTGGCTTTGGGTGGTGATGAGGCTTTCCGTATTGACACGGATAGCAGAGATAGTTACTCCATCGCTGCCCATTTGGCTGCACTTTGCCACCAACAGCAATACCAACTCATATTTACAGGTAAAGAAGCCATAGATACCAACAATGGAGTTCTGGGCGGGATGTTGGCGGAATTGTACCCCGCAGAGTATATTTCTTTGGCCACCCAATTGGAAATCAATTCAGATGGATGTGTTGTAACCCGTGAAATTGAAGGGGGTGAAGAAACCCTGACTTGTCCTTTACCTGCTGTGATCAGTTGCCAGAAAGGGATGGCAGAACAGCGGATACCAAACATGCGTGGTATTATGGGTGCGCGTACCAAGCCCCTTCATGTTGTTACTCCCTCAGCTGTTTCTCCACTTACTTCCATTGTACAATATGAATTACCGGCACCAAAAGCTGGTGTTAAATTGGTGAGTGCCGATCAGCCGGAAGAGCTCATTCGACTATTACACGAAGAAGCTAAAGTTTTATAACCTTATTAAATCATTGATATGTCAGTTTTAATTATAGCAGACCTGCAAGATGGTCACATCAAGAAATCATCCAACAGTGTAATCAGTTATGGTGGTGCCATTGCACGACAGCTAGGAACTGAAGCTTCCGTGCTGGTTCTGGGATCTTGTTCTGAAGATCTCAGCGCACTGGGAAATTTCGGTGCTACAAAGGTTTATCAGGTTGATGATGCCTCATTAGCAGTCATTGATCCAAAAGTTTACATTCAAGTAATTGCTGCTGCAGTATCTTCTACAGGTGCTGATATAGTTGTTTTTGGCAACAATCCTACTGCTAAAGCGGTTGCGCCCGGACTCTCTGCCAAATTAGGGGCAGGATTGGTAGCGGGAGCATGTGCTTTGCCTGATACAACCAATGGATTCTCTGTAAAGAAGACAGTATTCTCCGGAAAGGCCTTTGCTACGGTTTCCATTTTGACTGATAAGAAAATCATTACCCTACAGGCCAATAGTGTGAGCATCGCACCGGTGGGTGGAGTAGCTCAGGTAGAAAAATTATCAGTAAGCGTTCCGGCTACTGCCAGAAAAGTAACCGGTGTGAAGAAAACGGAGGGAGAAGTACCGCTTACGGAGGCGGATGTGGTGGTGAGTGGCGGACGAGGGATGAAGGGGCCGGAACATTGGGGTGTTTTATTAGACCTTGCCAAAGCATTGAAAGCAGGAACAGCTTGCAGCCGTCCGGTTGGAGACGCTCATTGGAGACCTCACCATGAACATGTCGGACAAACAGGTGTTCAAATTGCACCCAATCTATATTTTGCCCTGGGAATTTCAGGTGCGATTCAGCACCTGGCAGGCGTTAATAGGAGTAAAGTAATTGTTGTGATCAACAAAGATCCGGAGGCACCCTTCTTCAAAGCGGCAGATTACGGTATCGTGGGTGACCTTTTTGAGGTAGTACCCCGACTCACTGCGGCTATTGAAAAACTGCATGCCGAGAAGTAACTAGGCATGTTTTGCCGCTGCCGCTTTTGCCTTTTCGGAAAGGGCGCGGTAATCTTCTCTAACAGGGTTGAAAACATCCAGTAATCGACAATCAGTAATGGCTCTACCGGAATGACGGACTCCCGATGGGATAACGAGTACTTCTCCGGGTTTAAGTACTATAGGTTTCCCTGCTACTGTCAGTTCGAATTCCCCCTCCTGTACCATGGATACCTGTTCATGAGGATGATCATGTTCCGGCAAAGTAGCTCCGCCACGAACCTGCAAAAAGGACAAGGTCATATTTTCGGTATGTACAAAGCGAACAAAATATCCCGGTATCATTTCTATTTCCGGTTGATCGCTTAAAAGGAGGGTAGACATAAATAGATATTTGTGACAAAGTAAGGTATTTACTGAAAAAAAACACCCGCCGATTGGCGGGTGCACACAATAAAAATTGGTATTTGGTTATTTGGCAAAAAGGTGAATCGCAAGTTGTACATCGTTGGAAACGTCACCCACGCCATATTTCACACCAAACAGGGTTCTGTCCATACCAAAAAACGCCTGAGCAAAGAAACCTTTGTCATCAGAGTTACGAATATTGGCAGAAAAAGAAACAGGCAAGGTAGTACCATGGAAGGTCAGGTTACCGGTGATGTTGGCTGCATTCTCAGAAGTATAGTTCACAGTAGTGATTTCAAAAACAGCTTCGGGAAATTTAGCCACATCGAGAATTTCGGCAGATTTCAGGTGACCACCGAGGCGATCTCCGGCCGGATCAGTTACTTTCAATGCAGAAAGATCCATTACGAATTTTCCACCTGACAGTTTACCACCAGCAACGGCTACAGTTCCGCTTTTAATGGGAACGATACCGGTGTGAAAATCAGATTTTTTAGAACCTACCCAGTCAACACGGCTTTTCTCGGTATTAACGGTAAGATCTGCGTACTGCTTGGCGGGAGCAGGCATAAAAGAAAAAATTCCGGCAGCCAGTACAAGGGATGCCAATGTAAACAGCTTTGTTTTCATAAACAGTTTTTAAGATTTGAACGATTGTTTGCAGATAAGGTTCAAAATTATCAAAAAAAATGTTAGCAAGGGTTTAAAAGAGATGTGTGGAGCGTGGGTTTGTATTATCTTCGCCGAAATTTTTCACATGAATCTCCACGAATACCAGGCCAAAGAATTACTGAAGAAATACCAGGTTCCTGTACAGGAAGGGATTGCTGTTGACAATGTGATGGCTGCCGAGGAGGCCTATCGCCAGTTAAAAACACAAACCGGCAATAATTTTGCCGTTATCAAAGCACAAATTCATGCCGGTGGTCGCGGGAAGGGAAAAATTGAAGGGACTGAGCAAAGAGGAGTAGCTGTTGCTAAAAGTCTGGAAGACGTTACATCGATAGCAAAAAATCTGTTGGGTGGAACCCTGGTGACTATACAAACGGGACCTACGGGCAAAAAAGTGAATAAAATTCTGGTTGCACAGGATGTCTATTATCCCGGCGCCTCCCCTGTGAAGGAATTCTATCTTTCTATCTTGCTAGACCGTTCCAAAGGAATGAATGTAATTATGTACAGCACTGAAGGTGGAATGGACATAGAAGAAGTAGCGCACAAAACACCCGAAAAAATATTCAAGGAGTGGGTTCACCCCGGTGGTGGATTACAAGGGTTCCAGGCAAGAAAAATTGCTTTTAATCTGGGACTGAGCGGAGAAGCTTTTAAGAGCTGTGTAAAATTTGTTACCCAACTTTACAACGCCTATGTTTCGTTGGATTGTGGCATGTTAGAAATCAATCCACTCTTTAAAACCAGTGACGACAAGATCATTGCGGTAGATTGTAAAATGAACATCGACGACAATGCACTCATGCGTCACTCTGATGTTGCTGCTCTCCGTGATATTACGGAAGAAGATCCCACAGAAGTGGAAGCCGGGCAATACAACCTGAATTTCGTTAAGCTGGATGGAAATGTGGGCTGCATGGTAAATGGAGCAGGTCTGGCCATGGCTACCATGGATATGATTAAACTAAGCGGTGGAGATCCGGCCAACTTCCTGGATGTTGGAGGTTCTGCCAACGCACAAACAGTAGAAGCCGGATTCCGCATTATCCTAAAAGACCCTAATGTGAAGGCCATTCTAATTAATATCTTCGGCGGAATCGTTCGTTGCGACCGGGTTGCTTCGGGTGTAATTGAAGCATATAAAAAGATGGACAACATCAACATTCCGATTATTGTACGTCTGCAAGGAACCAATGCTGTGGAAGCCAAAAAACTGATCGATGAAAGTGGGTTGAAAGTTCAGTCCGCCATTGAATTGAGTGAGGCAGCCGATCTGGTGAAGAAAGCAGTCGCCTGATAACTATTGTTAGATACCTCTCAAGCATAAGATCAGCCTGATCTATTGTATCGTTTTACTTCCGCGATAGCGCTAAAACTATAGGTTAGTCCTGATTTAACTTCAAGGCAGGCAATTCTTTTGCGTCGCTTGTTTAGTTTTTGAAAAATTTTTCCGTTTTCTGTTTCAAAGAAAGCTCCTTCTTCCAATTCATCTACCAGAACAAAACCTGCGCGGATGTTAACATTGTATGCACGCAAGGTCAATAACAATTCTGTCTCACCATTGGCAGTGGCTGCAGGATTGCGAATGGATGCCTGCAATACCCTGGTAATATCGGGAGGGAAAATGGACTGAGATACAAATTGAATGAGCAACCTGCTGTATTCCTGTTTCCATTCTTTACCATGGGGTTCTACCCTGTGACCAAATTTTTCAAATGTCAGGAGGTGTGCCAGTTCATGTAACAATGTAATTAAAAACTCAAATTTATTGAGGTTGCCATTGACACTGATGCGGTGGTTCGCATTGGCTGCAGCATGGCGATAATCCCCCAATACTGATTTTCTTTTCCGGGTAATGGTTAGGTGCACTTTGTAATGATGAAGCAATGCAGCCACCTGGTCAAAGCTTTTGTCCGGCAGAAATGCAGCCAGTGCTTGCAGAGGATGTTCTGATGAGGGCATTACTTTTCCGATTTCAATCGCAGGGAGATACGGGTCTCTAACCAGGAATAGACGATGTAGCAACCCATAGATACAATCACTGCATAGACACTGCGCTTTTCACCTGCAGCAATGATATAGATTAGTACCAGAGATGCCAGAAAAAACAATTTAACCATGGTTGCGCCGATGATTCCCCGCATAACGGCCTGAGCATTGGTTTGCTGGAGATTACGTTTTTGAAAAAAAATATTCAGGCAACTGGTAAGAAGTAGAATGAGATTGGCAGCCTGAACAACCAACGGATTAATCTGTTTATTCAATAACCATTCGCTTGCAATAGCAGTTATGCTGGCAATGATAATGGCTGCTAGTAATAAAGGAAGCAAGAGACTGATTAAGCTTTTTTTCATGTAAATTGGTTAGTCAATGGAAGCCTCCTTATTAGGCACATCCAATGCAGTAGTATCGAGCATCACTGTACCTGAACCGGATAGTGCTTTCTTTACGCCGTCGAGGTACTGATCACGGTATCGGATTGCCCTTTCCAGGGAATCTGTGCGCAATTTTAGTACTTGAAGGGCAGTACGACTTTCGCGTGTACCGTAACCGGGAATATAATATTTCAGGGGGGTGAATGCAATCAGAGCGATGGTGAGACCGACCAGTAAAACAAAGACCGTACTGAAACCAATGTAGACGCTCAATCGCGAAAGACGGAAGGTCACTACCTCTTCATAGGTATCATCATTGAGCACAACCAACCGGTAATTATTCCGGAGGCGGTTGAGTGAGTTGTTGAATTCGCCGGTTGACATTTGATAAAAACTGGTTAAAGGTACAAATAAGAAGTCTTTTTCATTACTTCACCCCAAGAAATAAACGTATTTTTAAGCACGGCTATGTGCTCGAATTCTACTTTCAGGTTTTCTTTTCAGGCGGCAGGAATCCGTCGGA
The DNA here is from genome assembly GCA_046095445.1 of Sediminibacterium sp. Lineage (GTDB taxonomy): Bacteria > Bacteroidota > Bacteroidia > Chitinophagales > Chitinophagaceae > Sediminibacterium. The sequence goes on along the minus strand of JBJTJJ010000532.1, from coordinate 4,982 downwards.
TATTGGGCGCAACCATAATTTTGGTGTTACCGATGCTTTTGGCAGCCCAACCCAATACTTCCATTGAAATTCCCAAGCCGGCCAATTTTGAAAATAGAACGCTAGGGTCAGAACGAACCGGCAACAAGAAATTCACTTTTCCCCGCCGCGTTTACAATAATACTGTAACCCGCTTCAATTATCATTTCAATGCCAATCAATTGATGATGGATATTGAAGAGAGAGCCGGGGCAGCCAAACCCGATGATTATACCCGACTCCTTCCCTTCTATCCTTACGATTTAAGTGAAACGGCCGGTGACCCATTGTTGGATAGCATCATTTACAAATGCACAGCCGGAATTCTGCTGCATGACCTACGAAGTGATTGGGTTGACAGACTTTACCTCTTGATGGGACGTGCCTACTTACTGCAAAAACATTTTGATTCTGCCGCAGTTGTGTTTCAATACATCAACTATGCATTTGCACCCAAGGATGATGGTTATGATGTACCCATAGGAAGCAATGCCAGCAATACGAATGGTGTTTTTACCATAGCTACCCGTGAAAACAAAAGTTGGTGGAAGAAAATAATCAGCAAGCCCCCCAGCAGAAATGAAAGTTTCCTGTGGCAGGCACGGAATCATATAGAACAGGAAAATTTTGTGGAAGCATCCACCCTATTGGAACTTTTACGCAAAGACCCTCAATTTCCTGCGCGTCTCCAACCAATGTTGTATGAAGTCGCTGCCTATGTTGCCTACAAACAAAGTATTTGGGAAACTGCCGCACGAGAACTTGCGCAATCATTACAGCTCAACCCTACCAGAACAGATTTTGACAGGACTGCTTTTCTATGCGGACAACTGTTTGCGCTGGCAAAACAAAATACAGACGCAGTTTCCTGGTTTAACAGGGCTATCAAAGAAACCCATGATCCCTTATTGGAAATCTATTCCCGTCTGGAAGTTGCCAGCCTGGCGGCCAGTGCACAAAACAATGCCCTTCAGCAAAACCTGGAGGAATTGTTGAAAATGGCCAAAAGGGATAAATATGAAAGTAACCGGGACATTATTTACTATGCTGCAGCCCAACTTCAGATACAACAAAAAAACTGGCCAGGTGCCATTGATCTTTTACAAAAAAGTATTGCTGCTTCCAATCAAAATGAGCAGCAGCGGGATAAAAGTTTCTTGCAGTTAGCAGATTTATTTTATCTCCGAAAGAATTATGGACAAGCACTGGCTTCCTATGACAGTTTACGGCTGCCCATTCAAGACCCTGCAGATGCCAAGCGGGTAGCAGACAGGAAACCTGCATTGAAAATTATTGCGGCTAACCAGGCAATCATCGAAACGGAGGATAGTCTTCAAATGCTGGCAGGCATGACAGCAGAGGAGAGAGCCATCGTGGTAAGAAAGGTATGGAGGCAACTGCGCAAAGAAAAAGGATTGAAAGATTTGCCCGTAAATGATCCTGTAGGTATTAGCAATCCAATGAACAGTCCGTCACTTTTTACTACTGCGGGATCAGGAGAGTTTTATTTTCTGAATGCCAATCTGCGAAGTAAAGGATACAATGAGTTCAAAAATAGATGGGGCAGCAGACCGAATGTTGATAATTGGAGAAGACAAAGTATGGTGAACCGGACCCTGAATCGGGTCACCGCTATGAATGATCCGCAGCAACAAGGTGTCATAGTTACCAATGCTATTATTGAAGATAAAGACATAACACCGGAATCACTATTTAAAAATATTCCACTCGACGATATGAAAATGGGTGAATCCAACGGTCGACTGCTCAAAGCATTACTGGATAATGCCCTGACCTTTCAAAACCAATTGGAAGATTATCCATCAGCGATAGAAATTTACGAGCTGATCCTGAAACGTTTTCCAGAAAGCAGCGAAGCTGAACCCGCCTTGTTCCACCTAAGCTATTGCTATAAAAAAATAGGCAACAATGCAGCTGCAGACATCATGTCTAAGCGATTACTACAAGAATATCCTTCCGGAAAACTATCACAACAACTCAAACAGGGCAGTATTCCCAAAACCAAAGATCCTGCGACTTTGCGCTACGAGAATATTTACAATCTCTTTATTGAAGGCGAATTTGACAGGGCAAAAGAAGAAAAATTAAAAGCGGATAAAGATCTGGGGAATTCCTATTGGACACCTCAATTACTTTACATTGAAGCCATTTATTACACAAAAGTAAAGCAGGATAGTGTGGCGATTCAAAGGCTTAAAGACATTAGCCGCCTATTCCCTACTTCGCCGCTTGCTGAAAAAGCAGCTACCATGGCGGAAGTGTTAGGGAGGAGAAAGGAAATAGAGGCTTACCTGAGCAATCTTTCTGTAGATAGGGGAGTCGAAGATCTGCAGGTGGGTGCTGATGTTGATAAAATGGCTCCGATCAAATCGATTACCAGTCAAGCAATTCGACCTGCTGCACCGACAGCTCCTTTGAGCGGTAATCAACAGGAATTAAAATCAGTCATCGATAACCGGCTTGTTAGTACAGGCAAAGAATCCGCGTTATCCGCTCCTACAGCTCCAATAAAGGCCCCGATTACTTCCAAGCCCATACAACTCGGTACAGGTGCATCTGCAACCGGTTTTCAGGGAAAAAGTTATCGATTTAACCCCAATGATACAGCCTATCTCGTGCTTATTTTGAATAAGGTAGACCCCATCTTTGTGAATGAAAGTCGCAATGCATTTCTACGTTACAACCAAATGTTATCACTGAAACGACCACTGGCGATTCAGATTAGTAAACTTAATGATCCTATCAACCTATTGTTATTCGGCCCATTTACCAATGCAGATGAGGCCATTGCCTATTTGGACAGGGTTCGGCCGATGACTGCCTCCCGCATATTACCCTGGATACCGGCCAATAAATTAAGTTATAGTATGATTAGCCCTTCCAATCTTATACTCCTTATGGAGTCTAAGGACCTGGATGGTTATAATGGATTCCTGAAAGAACTCTATCCTGATAAATTTTAGCAGTACCGTTGCGGATTAAACCCACTTAAATTCCAAAAAAGACAGATATTTGAGCGTGCAAAAAAATAAGTCAGTCATGACCCGGGCAGTAAAGTATTTCTGGAGATTTTTTTTCGGGTGCTTTGGCCTTTTCGTCTTGCTGATTATCATCATTCAATTGGGATGGCTGGGTGCTATGCCGGATCTGCAGGACATTGAAAACCCAACGGCCTCATTGGCCAGTCAGGTTTTTGCTGATGATGGAACTCCAATCGGTAAATATTACATTGAAGACCGGGTAATGACCGATTACCGTGATATCAGTCCTTACGCCATCCAGGCATTGGTAGCTACAGAAGATAAAAGATTTTACAACCACAGTGGTATTGATCCTGTTTCATTGGGCAGAGCCTTGTTTTTTTTAGGAAGGGAGGGTGGTGCCAGTACCATTACCATGCAAACTGCTAAAAACTTATTCACTGAAAATTGGAGTACTAAAAATTTTCTCCTCAGAAGTATTCAAAAGTTGAAGGAGTCTATTATTGCCATCAAACTGGAATCAAATTTCACCAAAGAAGAGATATTGACATTGTACCTCAACACTGTTGCTTTTGGTGACAATGTCTATGGTATCCGGAATGCTTCCAAAACATTCTTTCAAAAGGAACCTGACCGCATCAATGTGGAAGAGGCGGCAGTGTTGATTGGGATGGTGAATGGTCCCGGTATTTACAATCCCCGCACCAATCCAAAGCGTGCGATGGATAGGAGAAACCTGGTATTGAATAGGATGGTTACTAAGGAATACTTAACTGCTGCTGATGCTGCCGTGTTGAAGAAAAAGCCGATACAACTCAATTATAAAAAACTAGATGAGAACAACGGGCTCGGTCCCTATTTCAGAATGATCTTGGGAGAGGAAATGAAAAAATGGTGTCGAGAGCACAAGAAGAACAATGGAGACAACTATGATCTCTATCGGGATGGGTTGAAAATTTATACGACGATCAATCCCAGTATGCAGATTTATGCAGAAGAGGCGGTGGCTCGTCACATGAACTATCTCCAAAAGTTATTCAACAGCCAGGATAACATCAAAACGGGTTCTGTCTGGAAGGGATACGATCATGTATTAGAGGCAGCCATGAAGCAGAGCGAACGTTGGAAGAATTTCACCAAAGAGGGTTGGGAGGAAGAAGATATCAAAAAATCTTTTTTTGAACCTGTGAACATGCGCGTCTTTGCCTGGAATACTGCAAGGGGTAAAGACACCCTGATGACTCCTTATGACTCAATCAAATACCACCGACAAATGTTACAAACCGGTTTCATCGTAATGAATCCGATGGATGGTCAGATCAAAGCATGGGTGGGTGGTATCGATTATAAGACCTTTAAATATGATCATGCCAATATCAATACCAAGAGACAGGTAGGTTCAACCATGAAACCGCTGTTATATAGTCTGGCCATAGAAGAGGCAGGTTTTACTCCGAATACTACCGTGTACGATAACCAGCAAAGCTTTGGTAGTTTCGGACTAGTGCCTGCTACACCCAAAACCTGCACCGGTGCTGCCATGCCTATGGCGCTGGCATTGGCTAAATCAAGGAATTGTGCTACCGCATACATATTGAAACAACTGGACAATAATGGTAACAATGGGGCACAACGCTTAATTGATTTTTTACGTAAATGTGATTTTCAATCTACCATTCCCCCCTACCCTTCCATTGGTATTGGTGCAGTTGAATTGTCATTATATGAAATGATGCAGGGTTATAGCATTTTTCCCGGCAGGGGATTTAGTGCGAAGCCCATGTACATCACCCGCATTGAGGACAGGAATGGCAATGTGTTGGCCAATTTTGTGCCTGTGCGGAAAGAAGTTATCAGCGATGTAACAGCTTATTCTGTTATCAAAATGATGCAGGGCGTGATGACCAATGGAACCGGTGCAGGTATTTGGGGCTATGATATGCCGGCCGGTTTGGAAATAGC
>JBJTJJ010000531.1:0-7998 GCA_046095445.1 Sediminibacterium sp. | reverse complement strand
GACAAACCATTACAATCAGAGGTCGTATTGACAAAGACACTGTATTGAAAGCCGGTAACAATTACATCCTTTCCGGTCTCGTATACATAGTGAACAATGCTACTATGCGCGTTGAGGCCGGTGTTACCGTAAAAGGTGATTACCAGGGAAGCAACGTGGCTGCCCTTGTAATTACCCGTGGTGCAAAAATTGTTGCCGATGGTACCCAGGAAAATCCCATCTTATTCACTTCTAATTCGCCTGTACCTCGCTCAGGTGACTGGGGTGGAATTGTAATCTGCGGAAAAGCAAGTGTTAACTCAACTTATTCAGGTTCTATCCCGGGTGTAGTTACTGGTCCCGGTACATTACAGGTTGAAGGTGGTATTGATAATTCTTTTGGTGATGGTATCGCCGGTGGAGGTGCTACTCCCAACGATGATGATAGTTCCGGTGTACTTCGTTATGTGCGCATTGAATATGCCGGTTATGCTTATCAGCCGGACAAAGAAATCAACTCCCTCACCATGGCTGCTGTAGGTAGAAAGACGGTTATTGATTATGTACAGATAACTTATGCCAAAGACGATGCTTTCGAGTGGTTTGGCGGAACAGTGAATTGTTCTCACCTGATTGCCTACAAAACCCAGGATGATGATTTGGATGCAGATAACGGTTATAGCGGAAGAGTACAGTTTGCTATTGTATTAAGAGACTCCACCATCGCCGATATCTCGCGCAGTGAGGCCTTCGAATGTGATAATGATCCCAATGGTTCCGTAAATACACCGCAAACCAGAGCTGTTTTCAGCAACGTAACAGCCATCGGTCCACGTGCTACCCTTGCGAACAGAGGCAATAGTTTATACCTCGCAGCTGCTCACCTGAGAAGAAATACGGGAGTGAGTATATTCAATTCTATTTTCCTCGGCTGGCCCCAAGGTATCCTGATCGATTCCCGCAATGGTCGTGGAATGGAAAACAATATCATCGATAGCACCACCCGCTTTAAAAACAATACCATCGCAGGTTGCGGACCTGAAACAGGTACAGATTTGACTTCTTATGCCTTCATCGCTTCTACTGCCAACCCGATGGCATGGAACAGAGATTCTGTGGTGAATCGCTTCTCTAATTCAGCTTTCGGTAACACAGTACTTGTTAATGTTTCCGATGCCAGAATGATCGCTCCTTTCAATTATGTAGCTCCTGACTTCCTTCCCTTCGGTGGAAGCAATGGATACCAGCCGATTTTAACAGGTGCGAGATTCACAGATCCCAAATTAACCGGCTTCCGTGCCGTTACTTTCCGGGGTGCCTGCGATGCTGCCGGTGTAGATGCGAATTGGTGGAAAGGATGGACCAGATTCATCAACATCTAAGTAGAATAATAGTTACAACACGCATAAAAAATCCCTGCATTGTGCAGGGATTTTTTTATGTGAATTTTTATTCACCAGTTGTTCTTGTGTTCCTCAACCAAACGTTCGGGTTTCTTCAATTCGTGTTCCCACCAATTCGGGTCATAGCGCACAAACCAACTGAGCCAGAGACTGCGCGAAAGGCGCATTAGCAAGGGCTGTATCGCAAACAACAACACAAAGACAGTTCCCATCCAGTAAAAAATTCTATTGTCATCAATAGCAAAAGTTACCCCAATCAATACCTTCCAGGCAACAAAACTGCTGACAATAAATGCAATGCTCAACGCATAACTTACATAACCGGTGCCATAATAAAATCCTACCTCAATCTCCGTGGGCTGGCCACAGACCGGACACCGCTCATGCATTTTTAATCCATCTTTCAAGCGATAAGGTTGCTGACTTACAAAGAGATTTCCCTCGCGGCAACGGGGGCATTTATTTTGTAATGTAGCGCTCAAATAATGCAGGGAATTGGACCAACCGGTGTTACTGGACATGTAATTTATTTCAGGGCATGAATGTAAAAGATTCCGCTACAACGGGCGTGAAATTTTTACGTGCAGCAACAAAGCGAATCAATTGATTGAGTCTATATCTGCTAATACTTTTTCCATCTGTAAGCTGCGCGATCCCTTCACGAGCAATAAGGCACCCCGCATTTTCTGTTCCCTCAACCATCTTACTGCACTCACTGCATCATCGAAATATTGGAAGGGATGGTCTATCACTCCAAAATCACCACCTACCAAAATCACTTCCTTCAATTGAAGAGATTGAATCAGCTTCACCAATGCGTGGTGCTCAGCCAGACTCTCTTCGCCCAATTCCTTCATCGCACCCAACAACAATATTTTCCGCTCTCCGGGTTGTCGGGAGAAATTTTCTATGGCCAGCTTCATGCTGGAAGGATTGGCATTGTAGGCATCCAGTATTACCTGGTTGCCGTGCCAGTTCATCCATTGAGAGCGGCTGTTGGTGGGAATGTAATTTTCTATCGCCTGCTGAATCTTTTCCGGCGGCACGCCGAAAAAATGTCCGACAGTTACTGCACACAATACATTCGGCAGATTATAACTGCCTACCAATTGGGTGGTCAGTTTCATCTCCAAAGCACCTGTTATCTGTATGGTAAGAAAGGGACTGCTGCTGATTTCCTTTCCTTGTATCAATCCCTTTTCAGTACCATACCAGATTACACGTGGTACAGACAAAGACATCGATTGTAAATAATCATAATCGGCAAAAGCAAAAGCAGTACCATCATGTCCGGACAGAAAATCAAATAATTCACCCTTGCCTTTTCTCACTCCTTCGATGCCACCAAATCCCTCCAGGTGCGCCTTCCCACAGTTGGTGATAATGCCATGAGTGGGCTGCACATAGGTACAGTAACCGGCGATCTCCTGTTGGTGATTGGCACCCATCTCAATCACCGCCATCTCTGCATCTTTTCCAACACGCAGCAAAGTGAGGGGAATGCCAATATGGTTGTTCAGGTTGCCCTGCGTGGTATACGTTGTAAAATGAGCGGCAAGCACTGCAGACACCAACTCCTTGGTGGTGGTCTTGCCATTGCTGCCGGTGATAGCTATAAAAGGTATTGTAAACTGTCTCCGATGATAACCCGCTAATTCCTGTAGCGTATGCAATGTATCCTCCACTAATATGATTCTTTCATCATGACCCTCTATCGGTTCATCTACGATGGCATAAGCAGCTCCCTGCTCCAGGGCTTGCAAGGCAAATTGGTTGCCATTGAAGTTATCGCCCTTCAGTGCTACATAAATACTTCCCGGCACCAGCTTTCTGGTATCGGTTGTCACCACCGGATGCGCTACAAAAAGTTGATACAAACCAGCTATATCCATGCTGCAATTTAGATATTATCAGGCACCTGCTGACCGGTTAGGTGCACAAATAAAAAATCCGTACGCGGAGGTACGGATTTGCAAAAAAGGTATATATAATTTTAGCGCTTATTCCTTCTGGTGGGGAAGAAGAGACCTGCCTTACTCTTGGCGGCAGTTCCTTCCGGTGATCCGAAATGCGACATCGCACAGCGGAAACCGATGGTGTTGGTTTTAACCTCTTCATCCACATAGCGGCGGGTTCCCGGACTTAACCAGTAAGGCATATCGTTCCAGCTTCCACCCTTGTATACACGTGATTTATCTGATATCAGGGTAGTAACACCGTAATTATATTCAGCACTGCTGGATGAATCACCATCGAGGTAATCAATAGCATACGCTTTTCTGTAGTTGGTCCGATTTTTCAGTTCATCGCTAGTCTGTGGAGTCATTTTAATACGACCCTTGTCATCACGCAGACTTCCCTGACCTCCCGTCATATCAATTTTCTGGAACACGTTACCACGGAAAGGATTCAGATCATTGTCATTTGAATTCATGATCGGACGATATACATCCTGTACCCACTCGTTTACGTTACCACTCATATTATAGATACCAAAACCATTCGGATAATACGTATCCACCTGTGCCGGTCCGGCAGCATTATCGTTCAAACCCCCGGCAACACCCATGTAGTCACCGGCACCACGCTTAAAGTTAGCCATGAAAGAACCTTGCAGCTTACCTTTCTGGGTATAACGAATGTTATCATAGCCCTCATTTTTCCAGGCATACACTTGTTTGTTCTTGATCATCTCCTCACCACGGTTAGCAGAGCCCTTCATTTTTCTTTGCGGATTCTGCATCATGTACCCATAAGCGGCATACTCCCACTCAGCTTCCGTTGGCAGGCGATAGTCTCCATAGAGAATTCCATCTTCTACTTTGATCACCGTTCTGGGACGGCCCTGCGCATCTGTTAAAGGATTTTTCTTGGAAGTCACATCGCGTCCGGGCGTTGCCTGGTATTCACCCAATAAATAGGCCTTGGTATTGAAGTTATCAGAACCGGAACCATTCAATTCTTTTTTGATCTGGGTCTTCGGATCAAGGAAGCCCTTTTTCATGGCAGTGATCTCATTCACCCTGTCCGTTCTCCAGATACAAAAATCATTCGCCTGTCTCCAACTCACACCTACCACAGGGTAGTAGTTATAAGCAGGGTGACGGAAATAATATTCTACCATCGGCTCATTGAAAGCCAGGTTCTCGCGCCATACCGCTGTATCAGGATAAGCTTCCGCAACGATGGTATCCATACCGGCAGTGCCGAATACATTTTCTAACCAATAGAGGTATTCCCGGTAGTGCACATTGGCTACTTCTGTTTTATCAATGAAAAAAGAGTTCACAGTCACTCTTCTGGGCGCATTGTTCCAGTCCGCCATCACATCTTCCTGCGAAGCACCCATGGTAAAGGTACCGCCCTGTACAAATACGAGACCGGGAGCCGTGTTGATGTCCTTGGGCTTCATCACATTGAAGTTGCCCATCGTCTTGTCATTGTAATTCCAGCCGGTAACAGCCGATTTCTCCGGCTTCTTGGAAAAAATCTTACAGGCAGAAAATGATCCCAGTACAAGCACACAAGCCATGGCTTTGCCGATGTAGGAAATAAGTTTCATGGTACTAAAATTGAAATGAGTAGCGGTTTTCACGTTAAATGATTGGATATACCGATGCGAATATAAATAGTTTAGCTTGGGAGCTTATGTTAAGAGGCCCCGGACTTTGTTATCAAAAACCTAATTTTAACTCTGTTAACATATAACGTAAACGGCTTCCGGCTTATTATTTGTCTACTTTACATCCATGCTGAAGAAGATTTTTTGGGGAACGATGTTGGGCTGCTGTTGGTGCTTGTCCGGCCTTCAGGCACAGCGCAATTATGCCCCTAAATCGGTATTGGCTGAGGGTAACTGGTGGAAATTGGGCGTTACCCGGGAGGGTGTTTATAAGATCAGCGCCTCCTGGCTCAATGCAGCGGGCATCACTACTACAAATCTATCCAGCAATTCCATTCGCTTGTTGGGCAATGGGGGCGGCATGCTGCCGGAAGCCAATCGCCAAAGCCGGGCAGATGATCTCATAGAAAATGCAATTGAAGTCGTAGATGGTGGAGACGGCATTTTCAGCGGAACAGATTATTTGTTGTTTTATGCCCGGGGGCCCCATCATTGGGAAGCTGATGCTACCGGACGCAACTGGCAACACCGTTTCAACCTGTATGCCGATACTGCTTACTATTATCTCAGTATCGGTGGTGTGGGAAAACGGATCAGCACTGCGAACGCTGCCGGTCAGCCCACAGTAATAGTGCGAGAAATGGATGAAAGAATTTTTATTGAAACGGATGAAGATAATTTTCTGGGCAGCGGCAAAGATTGGTGGGGGAATGTGATGGGCACGCAGCCCGGACAAAGTCTGCAGCGCAATTTTACATTTAACCTACCCGGATTAGTACTGACCGAACCCGTTACCCTCGCAACCCGCATCGCAGCCCGATCTGTAGGCAATGCTGCACAGGTGCGGGTGGTGCAAGCCGGACAAACCCTGCAAGACATTGCCCTGCCGGCAGTGGGCGGACAATTCCTCGACCAGTATGCCAATGCCGTGCAGCAAAGAATTAATTTTTCAGCAAGTTCTCCCGCCATTAATCTGCAATTTCAACTCATCGGTTCCGGCGCCGTTACCGGATGGATCGATTGGCTGGAAATCTTTGCCAGAAGACAATTGAATTTTAATGGGCAATCCTTCTTTTCATTGCGCGATACCCGTTCTGTTGCACCGGGCAATATCGCTGCCTTCGAGGTACAACAGGCACCGGCCGCAGGAACTGCCGTGGTATGGGACGTGAGTAATCCGCTCGAACCCGTTAAAATGAATGGGACCACCACCGGAACGGTGCTGCGCTGGGTGCAGGATGCTTCTGTGCTGCGCGAGTATGTGGCAGCTATTCCCGCAGGGTTACCCGAACCTGTTTTTGTGGGAAGGGTTGCCAATCAAAACCTGCACAACAGCACACCCGCACAGTTTCTGGTAGTAACCCATACGTCATTGTTGGGGGAAGCTAGACGCTTGGCAGAACACCATGCACAGCAGGATGGACTCAGCTATGCATTGGTTACGACAGAGCAGATATACCAGGAGTTTGGCGGACAGCCGGATCCGGTGGCAGTGAGGGACTGGGTAAAAATGTATTATGATAAGTACAGAAACAATCCGGCACAGCAGCCACAATACTTGTTGTTGTGGGGTGGAGGAACCTTTGATTACCGCGGAAGAAAGGGCAGGGGTTTCAATTTAGTGCCGGTATGGGAAGGCAATGAATCGCTGCATCCACTGTTCTCTTATACCTCAGATGATTTTTTCGGATTGCTTGATGATGACGAAGACTTCAATGAAAATCGACCGGACCAGTTACTGGATATTGCCATCGGAAGATTGCCTGCTGCGAAGTTGGAAGAAGCCACAACGATGATCAATAAAATCATACGCTACCGACAACCCGCAGCGCAGGGTTCCTGGCGCATGAACAGTGTCTTTATTGCAGATGACAAAGACAATAACCTGCACCTCAATGATGCAGAGCAGATGACGGAAGTGACCCGCAGTGTGAATGAGAACATCAATATCAATAAACTCTATCTCGATGCATTTCCGGTGGTGAGTGGCAGTGGGGGAGATCGATATCCACTCGTCAATGAAGCCATCGTTAACCAGTGTTTTCGCGGAGCACTTTTGGTGAATTACACCGGTCACGGAAGTTATTTTAGACTGGCAGAAGAAGCTGTGTTTACCGCAGAAGAAGCCCGGCGCTTCAGCAATCCCGACCGCTTGCCCTTGTTCATTACTGCGAGTTGCGATTTTGCTCCGCATGACAATCCGGCTATCTTTTCTCTGGGCGATCGCGTACTCAAGCAGGATTCAACAGGGGGTATTGGATTGATGACCACCACGCGGGCGGTTTTTGCGTACAGCAATTTGCAGATGAATGATAGTTATCTCCGCTCGCTGATGACCCGACAGAACGATGGAAGTTATCCCACCCTCGGCAATGCCGTTTTGCGTGCCAAGAACAATACGCTGGTCACCAGTGGTGATGTGCTCAACAACCGCAAGTTCACCTTGCTGGGCGATCCGGCGCTGACATTGGCCTTCCCGCGCCAGCGGATACGCCTCACCCGCATCAGTGGAAATACGGGTACCGACACCCTAAGAGCATTAGGTACTTAGACCTGTGTAGGCGAGATCACCGTTGGCACGGGCAATCGCCTTAACAACTGGAGCGGCAACATTGAGTTAGCCGTTTTTGATCAGCCCCTGCAACAGAAAACCCTGGCCAACCGACCGGGTAGTTTCATCACCACCTTTCGACAGCAAACTGCCCTGTTGTTCAGGGGAACCGCTACGGTACAGAATGGACAATTCACCGTGCGATTCATGCTGCCCAAAGACATCAGAGCCGGTGTGGGCAAGGCGAGAATCACGATGTATGCCGCGAATGGCAATAGTGATGCAGCCGGAGCAGATACCAGCCGCTGGATCGGGGGCAATTCGGTGGCACCCAATGATGACAGGGAAGGTCCAGCGATACGTCTCTTCCTCAACGATACCAGTTTCCGCGAAGACGGCATTACCAATGAGACGCCTTTGTTGATTGCCTTGCTGGCAGACTC
>JBJTJJ010000530.1:0-7951 GCA_046095445.1 Sediminibacterium sp. | reverse complement strand
AGTGAGTGCATTATTGACAGAGGGTATATCAGTGAAAGGAATTGTTATTTCAATTTCTCGTTGTTGAAATAGTGCTGTAGCAATTGTCTGACCTGCCAATTTTGTTTCTTGCAAAATCTGCAGCGTAGCAGGTCTCTTCCTGCTCCACGAGAATCTATCACCGGTAGCGTACTTTTCTGAAGTAGTGTTATCCTCCGGAATAGCATCACCAATCTCATCAGCAGCAAAAATAAGTTGTTGAACTCCTGTAAAAAGTTGCATTTTTTCTGCTGCCTTTTGGGAGCGGTCCCGGAAACCCTCACTATGGGCATCTGAAAGATTGGTCAATATTCCAATAGTAGGTTGTATAATCTGAGCGAGCTGCTGCATTTCATTTACTGTAGAAATACCTGCTTCAAAAATCGCCAGTGTATGTTGCTCATTCATGAGCCAAACACTCAGTGGCACACCTATCTGTGAGTTATAACTCCTGGGGCTTCTTACAATAGATTCATCTTGCGCTAACAGCTGGTACATCCATTCCTTTACAATGGTCTTCCCGTTACTGCCTGTTATACCGATAACGGGAATGGTAAACTGCCGGCGATGATGTACAGCCAATTGTTGTAAAGCTGCTAAAACATTGGCTACCCGCAGATAAACAATACCTGTTGTGGCAGGAATCGGATGATCATGTAGTACAACAGCTGCTTTAACACCACGTGCCATTAATTCCTCCAGATAGTCATGCCCATCTCTTCGGTCACCGGGAAGAGCCAAAAATAAAGTCTCTGCTGGAACCACCAATCTTCTGCGGGCAGACAATAAAAAACGAATGGGAAAATCAACCTCTGCCGAAGGTTTTACACCCAGAATTGCAGCGATATGTTGGAGGGTATATTGCAAGTAAAATTTAATTTCCTTTTGCATCTGGAGGAAGGCCCCTACGATTGACAAAGATCGAATAGAAGATGGAGCCGGAAATACAAACGAGAATGACGGTCAGGGAAATGAGTACCTGTATATTTTTAGGAATCCACTGACTAATGTAATGCTCACCCAACATTTTTATGCCAATGAACATCAACACAATAGCAATACCTTGCTGAAGAAAGTCAAACTTAGAAACAGCTGTGCGCAACAAAAAGAAAAGACTTCTTAAACCAAGCACAGCGAAAATATTGGAGGTATAGATTACCAACGGATCTTTTGAAATACCCATAACTGCCGGTATGGAATCAAGGGCAAAAACAAGGTCAATGGCTGATAACAATAATACCACTACAAAAAGACTGGTATAAACGCCCTTGCCATTTAATTGGATATAAAATTTCCCATCCCCATCTTCCTCGGTGATGGGAAGAAATTTTTTAATCTGTAGATATATCCAACTGCGATGTGGATCGAACTCCTCATCTTCCCCGGCAAAAAACATTTTATATCCTGTATACAACAGAAAAATGCCAAAAATGTAAAGTATCCAGGCAAATTGATTCACCAATGCTACTCCCAGCGTAATGAATAAAATTCGAAAAAAGATAGCCATGAGAATACCTATGAGCAATACCCTGGGGTAATGTTTCTGCTTGACACGAAAAGAATTAAAGATGATCACAAAGACGAAGATATTATCGATACTCAAACTCCATTCCATGAGATAAGCACTGATAAACTCCAATGCCAATTGAGAGGAAGCTGCTGCTTCCTGACCGGGAACTACCACATTTTCTAGTGCAAGAGCATGTCCTTCAATTAACAAGAATATGAAAAAAGCTATTGCCAGGGAAACCCAGAAAAAAGTCTGGTAAAGCGCAGTCTTGATAGTTACCGTTGTATTTTTTTTACTTAATAATCCTAAATCAAGTACCAATGCCAGCACCAAAACGGCTGAAAATACAATATAAACAATCTGGTGTGCTGTCATCTTATCAATTGATTAAACTGTCAATGTTTGTTGTGTTGCGAATTTTTTCTTTCTGTACTTGTCCAATAAAAAAGCTACCAGCACCAAAATCATCAGTGGACCTAATAAATTCAACATCTGCCAGTATACACGCTCCTCTTCGACTCTTTTTTTATCTAATAAGCGAAGCACAAAATCTTTGTTGCGGCTTTCATAGAGTTTTCTCTCACTGACCAGATAGTCAAGTGCATTCAGTAAAAAATCTCTATTGGCAAACCGATAATTATCAAATGGTAACTGTCCCATTGATTGAGGTCCGGAACCTGCACTTACCGGATTGGTAACTATATTGGCATCAGACACTACAATCTGGGCAGTAGATTGAACTGAATTAGCTGCAAAAGAATATCCGCTGCTGCGCTTAACGGAATCTTTTAATGCCTCGCTAGCTCTTCCGGCAAACAGTGAGTTGAAACTTCCTTCCAGCAAGACAGCTACCGGGAGATAACTTTTATTGAAGCTGAGAAAATCTTCGTCGCTTCGAACACTGTTTAAGCTGACCAGGGCGGGAGAACTCACACTCCTGCTATTAGAATCTGTAGCTAACAAAATAGTCTTGCGTATGCCCGGTGATTTAACGGTATCTATACCTGAGGGAAATACGGGTAAGACTCTATCCAGATTTGCGGATATCGGATGTGGTGTTCTTCCACTTAGAAATGGGTAATAAGGCCAGGGGACGCGCCGCATCACCGGACTTCCATCGGGGTTGCTACCTACTACAATAGGTATTTTGGCACAGTTTAGGTCTTGTAACAAATCATTCCTGATGCGAACTCCATATCGAAATAAGATATCGTCTAGTTCAAGTCCTCTATCATACGCCGTGTAAGATGCCTGACTACGCATCAGACTATCGAGTTCAGCGTGCAGTTTATCTATGAACCAAATCACCTTACCCCCCTGCATGACATATTGATCTAACTTGAGTTTATCTTCTTCACTAAATTGCTGCGTTGGTTTTACTATAAGAAGTGCTTGTACTTGTCTGGCATCAGGAAATGCTTTTTTGAGATCAAAGATGCCCAACCGGTATCGATTGCGCAATACTTCCACCAGGTCACTTACTGAATAATCGGTGGGCTCACCATTACCTGTTACATAGGCCACAACAGGAACTTGACTACGGGTAAGCTGATCGATGGCATCAGCGAATTTATACTCCAGTAATGATTCCGCAGCATTGCGGGTTGCCTCTTCATCCTCCCGGGGTGTTTCATTTAGCACATCAAATGGCTGGAAAATTTTTCTGCTGCTGCGCAGATCTACAGCAATCGGGGCTTGTCCTTCCCTGAAACTGACCAAAGCAGAAGGAATGATACGTTGAGTTATTTTCTTCTTCTGGCGATCGGACAATTCCTGACTGGTTTCAAATACTACCCCCAGCTGCCTCAGACTGTCATATAATCGCAAACGAAGGGAGTCGTTTAATCCGGCATCATCCGGAAGAGAAAAATTTACCCGGATGTGTTTTCCGGCAATCGCTTTGAATTCATCCAGTAATTCTGCAGTGGCTACAGATAATTTTTTATCATTCGCGGGCAGGTCACCTGTAAGATATACCTGTATATGTAAGGTACTATCCAGGTCTTCCAGTAATCGACGGGTAGAAGTTGACAGAGTATATCTTTTTTCTGCTGTCATGTCTAACCGGAAATATGTGCCGGCCGTTCCGGCGATCAGCAAAACAAATAGTACCGCAGCCAAAACAATTCCATATTTATTTGTCAGCTTCTGTAGCATGCTATGATCTAAGTTGTATTTGCCTACGGGCGATGAATAACATCAACAATGTGAGTCCGATAAAATAAAATAAGTCCCTGCTATCCAAAACACCGCGACTCATTGCACCTGCATGAAACCTAATTCCCAACATTTGCAGGTAATATTCACTTTCTACAGGCAACCCGGCAATCTGGCTCAGTGAATCAAATCCGGAATAAAGTAATAGACAGATCAGAACCCCGATTAAGAAAGCAACAACAGTGTTAGCCGTACAACTGCTGGCAGCGATACCAACGGCGGTAAATACGGCACCAAGCAGCAGTAGTCCAATATAACTACCCATAGTACCACCCAGGTCAATACCCCCTGTTATACTGAGTTGTTGTAGCGTGAATGCATATAAAATAGTGGGAAGTAATGCCGCCCAAACAATTAACAAAGACCCAAAGAATTTTCCGGCTACCAGTTGGCTGGAAGAGAGAGGAAGTGTTCTCAATAACTCAAAAGAACCCGATCGGTATTCATCGGAGAAACTTCTCATTGTTATAACGGGGATGAATACAACCAGGACAAAGGGAACCCAACGAAAAAAGGGGGTTAATGTGGCATATCCGAAATCGAGCAGACTAGTAGCAGGAAATACAAAAAATAATAAAGCATTGAGTAAATAAAAGGCGGCCAGTGCCAGATAGCCCGTGAGACTACTGAAAAACTGCCACCATTCTTTTTTGGAGATCATCCACATACCTCAAAACTACTTGTTATTGATGAATTACTTTGCTTCCCCCGATAGTTTGGGTGTTTTCTCACAAATATTTAAGGGTAAATTCTCTGAATAAAAAAAGCCGCAGGAATCTGCGGCTAAAGGATAAAAGTATATTGATACCCTTTAAACCGCGAAGCTCTCACCACAGCCACAGCTTCTGCTGGCATTGGGGTTATTAAAAAAGAAACCTTTGCCATTTAGCCCATCAGAAAAATCCAGTTCTGTATTTACCAGATAGAGAAAACTCTTGAGATCAGTAACTATCTTGATGCCACTGTGCTCAAAACTCTGATCCATAGGTTGGGTCTCGTTATCGAAGTCCATTTTATAGCTAAGTCCGGAGCAACCACCCCCCACAACACCTACTCGCAAAAAGTAGCCATCTTCCGGCGATAAGCCGGCTTCCTGCATAAGGCCAAGGATTTTGGTTCTTGCCTTATCGCTGATGTAGATGCTATTTTCAGTATCAACCATGCTGGTTAAGAAACCTCGTTGTGATTAATGTATTTTCTCTTCGAAAACAAGTTCTTCCAAACCGTTTTTCTTTCTGTAATCGTTGATAGCAGATTTTATAGCGTCTTCAGCCAGAACAGAGCAGTGAATTTTTACAGGGGGAAGATTGAGTTCTTCCACCAGGTCCATGTTGTCAATTTGTACTGCCTGATCAACTGTCTTGCCTTTCAACCATTCTGTCGCCAGGGAAGAAGAAGCAATTGCAGAGCCACAACCGAAAGTTTTGAATTTAGCATCGGTAATCATACCTGTTGCTTCATCTACTTCAATCTGCAGGCGCATTACGTCGCCGCACTCCGGTGCACCCACTAAGCCCGTACCTACGTTTTTCTTGGATTTATCGAGCGTACCTACGTTTTTTGGATTACTGTAGTGATCGATAACTTTTTCTGAGTATGCCATGTCTATTAGAATTTGAATTTTAAAATTAGTGATGTGCCCATTCTATTTTATCCATATCAATACCGTCTTTGAACATTTCCCAAAGCGGACTCATTTCTCTCAACTTCAGGACAGTATCAGTAACGGCTTTGATGGTATAATCGATTTGCTCCTCGGTAGTAAATCTTCCCAAACCAAAACGAAGTGAACTATGGGCAAGATCATCTCCCAGTCCGAGAGCTTTGAGCACATAACTGGGTTCGAGTGAGGCGGAAGTGCAGGCAGAGCCGGAAGAAAGCGCGATGTTTTTATTGAACCCCATCATCAAACCTTCTCCTTCAACATATTTGAAAGAAATATTACTTACATGTGGTAGACGACTGGAGCGGCAGCCATTCACATAAGACTCCTCGATTTGTAAAAGGGCTGTTTCCAGTTTATCCCGCAGTTGACTCAGACGGGCTGCATCCTGATTCATTTCCAATCTGGCCAGTTCACATGCTTTTCCAAATCCCACTATTCCGGGTACATTCAACGTGCCACTGCGCATGCCACGTTCATGTCCGCCACCATCCATTTGAGCGGTTACTTTCACCCGGGGATTTTTCCGACGAACATAGAGTGCTCCGATTCCTTTGGGACCATACATTTTATGGGCAGTGAATGCCATCAGATCGATTCCGTCTTGCTGAACATTTACAGGTATCTTTCCTACTGCCTGAACACCATCAGTAAAAACCAGGATACCATGCTTACGGGCCAAATCACTTATGGCACGCATAGGCTGTATAACACCGATTTCATTGTTGGCATACATGATGGCAATCAGAATCGTGGTTGGACGAATAGCTGCTTCCAACTCCTTCAAATCAATCAAACCCTCGTTATTTACAGGCAGATAAGTTACCTCACCACCCTGGCGTTCGATGTGTTTGCAGGTATCAAGAACGGCCTTGTGCTCAGTTACACAAGTGATGATATGGTTGCCTTTGGAGGCATACATTTCAAATACGCCTTTGATGGCCAAATTATCTGCTTCGGTAGCACCGGAAGTAAAAATAATCTCTTTGGAATCTGCACCGATCAACTGAGCCACTTGCTCACGTGCATAATCAACCGCTTCTTCGGCCTTCCAGCCAAAAGGATGGTTACGGCTGGCAGCATTGCCAAAATTCTCTAAAAAGTAAGGCAACATTGCCTCCAACACACGCGGATCCATCGGTGTAGTGGCATTGTTATCTAGATAAACAGGTAGTTGAACCATGGAAATAACAGTTAATTCGGATATATAACACAAAAGTACTGCAATAGGTTGTGATTAGGGTTTTGAATAGCATTGTGCAGGCTTATTTTCCATATTTCGTAAAGGAAACGATGGATTTGTAATTTTTTTACCAACTTAGTGTGTCATTTTTACTCAGCGCCTGATGGAAAACTTATAATGTATATTATTTTTTATTTATGTATAAAATAGAGCATGTTGGCATTGCGGTTAAAAACTTAGCTGATTCTCTGCCCTTGTATGAAAAGTTACTGGCATCCGAATGTTACAAGTTGGAGCGGGTAGAGTCGGAAGGCGTAATAACTGCATTTTTTCGTGCCGGTGAATCAAAAATCGAATTACTGGAGAGTGCCGATCCGGATGGGGTTATTGCCAAATATATTAATCAACGGGGGGAAGGATTGCACCATATAGCTTTTGAGGTGGCCGATATCAAGGCAGAAATGGCAAGGTTGAAGGAAGCGGGTTTCCGCTTGTTGCGGGATGAGCCCAGCCGTGGTGCGGATAACAAATGGGTATGTTTCATTCACCCGAAATCCGCGGGAGGCGTGTTGGTGGAACTTTGTCAGGAAAGGGAAATGGAGTAATGCTGAGATTTGGCTAAATTCCCATGCGTAGGATAGCCGCCTGGGCAGCTTGCTGACTGGCATCTTTCTTATTGTATCCCTTTCCGGAAGCTATAATTTCTCCTTCCAGATGTACGTCAATTGAAAAGAGTCGGCGATTGCCCTCCCTTTTTTCTTCTGCCAGCTCAAAACGCAGGGATTTTCCGTTTTTATTGGCCCAGCCAATGAGTTTATTTTTCAGGTTGATATCTATTCCTTCCAATTCTTCCACAAACATGTGTGGCAGCACGACCTGTTGCAGTACCCATTGATGAGTTTTCATATACCCTTTATCAAGATAATGCGCGCCCACCAGGGCCTCAAGTGTATTCCCAAAAATCTGACTTCCCTTGAGTGCATTATCAAATTTATTGTAGAACGTCAGCTTTCGGAGTCCCATGCGCAGTGCAATCTCATTGAGTTGCTGTCGGTTGACCATCTTACTGCGCATTTCAGTGAGGTATCCCTCTTCTTTATAAGGATATCGTTTGAACAGATAATCTGCTATGATGGCACTAAGGATAGCATCGCCCAGGTATTCGAGTCGCTCATTGTTTTCGTCAGCAGTTTCTTTCACAGACCGATGACTAAGGGCAGTACGGTACAATTGAATATTACTGGTATCTATCGCCAGTAATTCCCGTAACTGTCGGGCAAACCGAACTTCGTGGTCCGGCTTTCTGATAAAAAAAGAAAATAGCTCTAACACGGAGTTAAGCTACAAATTTTTTTACTAT
>JBJTJJ010000529.1:0-6384 GCA_046095445.1 Sediminibacterium sp. | reverse complement strand
AGATAACACGGTTGTTCTTGACAGGTAAATCCATTGCTTTGGCCATAGCATCAAAATTATCTAAAACGACTCAGTGTAGAAAAGAATTGGGTGAATCGGGTACTCTTGTCGGTAAAAAGTCTGCATGACTAGCTTATCCGGCCGGCTGAACCCGTGGATGCAATTCTTCATAGAGATGCTGGATAAGTCCATCAGCAAGCCCTATTTTTGGAACATAAATTTCATCTGAATCCGCCCAACGCAATACATTGATGTAAATCAACAGAGCTGGGACTATCACATCGGCCCTATCAGCCCGCAGGTTATAGATTTTAATCCTATCCTCCAGTTTGAAACTAGATAATTCCTTATAGTAATCTTTCAATAGATCGAGAGAAAGTGGTCTTCCATCTTTTTTCTTGCTGAGGGAAAAAATCTTGTTGATGTTTCCTCCGGTTCCGATAGCAGCAATTTTTTTGTACCCCCTGGTTTTGACCTTGATGGTATCTTTCATGATGTCCCACTGTTCCTCTGAAACCAGGTCTTTCAGCAAACGAATCGTTCCTATATTGAATGACTCTTTGAAAATGAGTTTTCCATCCGCAAAAAAAGTCAACTCAGTACTTCCACCACCTACATCGATGTACAGGTAACTGTGGTCCGTATCCATGTTCTCCGCGATATGGTTTTCATAAATGATAGATGCCTCCAATTCCCCACTGATAATCTCAATTTCTAGTCCGGTTTCCATCTTTACCTTCCTGATGATGTCATTGCTATTGGCAGCATCCCGCATGGCACTGGTGGCACATACTATCACCTGTTTGACGCCATAGGCATTGATCAGATGACTAAATGCTTTCATGGTTTGTAAAAGCATGCCTCTCTTTTCCTTGGAAATCTCTCCCTTCTCAAAAACATCAAATCCTAATCGCAAGGGAACCCTCACCAAATTGAGCTTATTGAAACGTACCCCTGCTTCTTTATCAGGCATTGCTTCCGCAATAAGTAAACGGGCTGCATTGCTCCCAATATCGATGGCTGCAAGTCTCATGAACCGGATTGATTTTTCTGTCGCAGGTATTTGTAGATCTCTACTTGTGAGCGACAGGGTTTTTTCCGGTTGGAAGGTACATAGTTGTTCGATAAATGCGCATCCAGCATCCTGGCTTTTACGTTGTCTCTTAATTGAATGTGGATAATCTCTTTTATTTCCCGGGCTAATTCCGGATTAAAAATCGGAATAGCGGCTTCTACACGGTGATCGAGGTTCCTGACCATCCAGTCTGCACTGGAGAGATATACTTTTTCAGCCCCCTGGTTGTGAAAAATCATCACACGGGCATGTTCGAGGTATTCATCTACAATACTAATTGCCTCGAGTGGAAAAGCGATTTTCTTGGGAGCAATTAAAGGACAGTAGATTCCTCTGATAATGAGTTTAACTTCTACACCAACCTTCGCAGCTTCGTGCAGCCGCAGGATCAGTTCCTGGTCATTGAGTGAATTCAATTTCAGTAGAATGGCAGCGGGTTTCCCTGCCTTTGCCTGTCTTATTTCCCGGTTGATATTGGCCAACATTTCTCTTCTCATTCGAATAGGAGAAACCAACAATGTCTTGCACAGTCTCAATTCACCCATACCTGCCCGCCAGTTTTCCAGGTACTTGAAAATGTGGTTGATGTCTGCCATCACCCGTCTGTCCGCGGTCAGTAAACAATGGTCGCCATATACCCTGGCTGTTTTTTCATGCAGGTTCCCGGTGCTGACAAATCCATATTGTATGGTCTTGTTTCCGGAACGTTTTTTAATGATACCCAATTTGGCATGGACCTTCATATTGGGAACACCCAATAATACTTTCACTCCCTCTTCCTCCAATACTTTTTTCCATTCCAGGTTGTTCTCTTCATCAAACCTTGCTTTGAGTTCGAGCATTACCACTACCTCTTTGCCATTTCTCGCGGCATTGATCAGGGCATGAATCACTTTAGATTGTGATGCCAATCGGTAGGCAGTTAATTTTATGCTGGTCACTTCCGGATCCATCGCTGATTCCCGCAGCAAATCAATCAGCGAATTGAAACTGTGATAAGGGAAATGTAACATCACATCCTTCTTGACGATCACATCGGTTACCCGCAAGGAACGAGATAATTCCGGATGAATGAATGAACCTGGTCTGGAACGGACTGCCTCTTTTAAAACCGGGGGGAAATCCATGAAGTGTCGGAAGTTGTGAATGCGGCCACCCGGGATGATATTACTCTTCTTGCCGAGTCGGAGTCGCCTGATCAAATATTCCAGCAGAGCGGCATCCATCTCTTTATCATAAACAAACCGTACCGGTTTTCCCTTTCTCCTGTTCTTAATTCCTTTCTCAATTTTTTCTACAAAAGTGGTACTGATATCATTGTCGATGTCTAGTTCTGCATCTTTGGTAACTTTGAAGATATAAGACTCAAAAGTGTCATAACCAAAATAAGAGAAGATTTGTGGGAGGTTATAGCGTATCACATCTTCCAGCAAAATAATACATTGTCTTCCCTGGCTGGCTGGCAAAAGAACAAATCGGTTAATTGACTGTGTAGGTATCTCGATCAGCGCATATTGGTTCTTGTAGGCAGTAGCTTTTTTCTTCATGATGACTGCTAGATAAATGCTCTTGTCCCGTAGATAAGGCATCTGTGGTAATCCCTGTATCATCAGAGGAATGATATTCGATCGGACTTCCTCTTCAAAGAATTTTTTTACATACTCTTTTTGATCTTTACTCAGGTGTTTTTCATTTATCAACCAGACATTTTGTTTTTTTAGTTCCTTGAGAATGCCTGTCCAGATTCGGTTGAACTCATTTTGTTGTTGTAATACAATCGTTTGAATTTCTTGCAGGATATGCTCGGGATCATGTTCCACATGGATATTGATCTTCTGGTGCCAATTCCGCAATTCTATCATTCTCTTGAGTGTGGCAACCCTCACCCTAAAAAATTCATCACTATTATTTGAGAAAATACCTAAGAAACGAATGCGCTGTCCCAAAGGAACCGATGGGTCATTGGCTTCCTGCAATACCCGCGCATTAAAACTGAGCCAACTGATATCGCGGGGAATAAATTGTGTTTTCTTTTTCATCCAATCGTTAGTATGATGATCAAAGTTACTGACACCCTGAGGGCTGCTAAGGTTAACTTTTTGTTGCCTGATTAAGAAAGTGAAGATTTGATGCGTTGAATCAAACCTGTTGTCGAATAACCTTCCACCAGAGGGTTGATCACGACTCTTCCGCCTCTGGCGATTACCTCTTTCGCGCCCACAACCTGATCAGGTTGGTAATCGCCACCTTTGACCAATACATCCGGCGCTAATAATTGAATGAGTTCAAGGGGTGTTGCTTCATTAAAAATGACTACAGCATCTACCATTAGTAGTGATGCCAATAGTAAAGCCCTGCTTTGTTCAAGGTTAATAGGTCTCTCGGGTCCTTTCAAGGAACGGGTACTGCTATCACTGTTCACACCAACAACAAGGAAGTCGGCCTCCTTGGCGGCGGAGGAAAGTGAAAAGATATGTCCCTCATGAAGGATGTCAAAGCAACCATTGGTAAATGCGATGGTTTTTCCTCTCATCTTCCAGCCATAGGCCAGATGTACCAATTGTTCAGGCAATATTATTTTCTGCCGGATGGCTTCTACTGTTTTCATGTTGTCGTTTTTTATTATATATAGGGAGTGCCAACAAGCAAATTCCCCCTACCAGCACTAAGATCAAAACTTGCGCGAACCATTGTAAAGTTCCATTAGCCACTCCTATGGCATATTCTACACCATTCTGTTCCACCACTAGTGCCAGCAGAAAAGCATAGGCACCAATACCTCCGGGAGTAATAATCATCCCAATACTCGCAAATGCAAGTCCGCTTACTGCTACCTGAAAACCCAATTGATCGGTTCCGGCAGTGGCATAAAAACCCATCCAGGTTCCGCCAATATACAATACCCAAATTGCAACCGTGTAAAAAATGAATAGCTTCCGCTGCTTGATTTTACCGGCACTGATAAGCCCTTCCCACACCCCCCTCAATAAACTGGCAATTTTTTGAACCAGCGCCTTACCTCGTCCTGTATAAAAAACCCAGGCCAACCAAGCCACCAACATTATGATTAGAATGATGGCTATCCATCCTCCCCAACCTGCAGTTGTATCTGTATTTCCCTCCATCCCAGTTATGTTGGCATAACTTCCGGTAACCACATCAAATTGCAACAGCAAGGCAAGTAAAAAAACTGCGAGCAAACTAATCACATCAAAAGCCCTTTCCGCAACGATTGTTCCCAACACCCGCTCAACCGGAATTTTTTCATACCTGGAAAGGAGGGTGCATTTTAAAACCTCTCCTAATCGGGGCACCGCCAAATTCGCGAGATAACCGATCATCACTGCAAAAAAACTATTCAGAAAAGATGGTCGATATCCCATGGGCTCCATCAGTAGTTTCCAGCGAAGTGAGCGTAAAATATGACTGGTGGTGAGTAAAAAGAAAACAGGAATGATGAGCCAGTAGCGAGCAGATTGCAGTGAGGTCTTGAATTTGCTCCATTCACTGTCCGGAATCTCATGCAAGCTCCACCACACTAAAAATATACCCAGACCCAGAAAAAAACCATATTGAAGAAGGGGAAGTATAATTTTTTTCATGATAGATAACTTTCATCGGCAGATGCCTCGGAATATGCAGTGGTAGGATGAGGGATAAAGGTACGTAGGATTTCCGCATTAGCGATTGCATTGACGGAAGTCCGGAGGTCAATAGCTCGTTAAATTTGCTTGAATTTCAGTCACTTTGCTTGAGCCGGGCACCAATCAATAAGTTATCCTGGCATAAAACCCCCGAATTTTCGTACCTTTGCAGTCCGGTTATCTTCGCCGGCCTAAAAAGGCAGTGCTCATGTCTACGAAAAAGAGAATACTTTTCATTGCTACGGAAATGTCACCCTACCTGGAGCTGACAGAATTTGCAGAGGTAATTAATAAACTGGCCATTAAGAGTAATGAGAGTGGGTTGGAGGTTCGTTGTATTATGCCTCGTTTTGGTGTTATCAATGAGCGCAGACATCGCCTGCATGAAGTGGTTCGTTTGTCCGGCATCAATGTAACGGTTGATAACGACGATTACCCCTTACAAATTAAAGTTGCCTCATTACCTAATGCCCGTTTGCAGGTTTATTTTCTGGAAAATGAAGACTTCTTCAAACGGAAGCAGATTTTTCACAATGATGCCGAGGAATGGTTTGATGACAATTTACTGCGTACCATTTTCTTCTGCAAGGGGGCACTGGAAACGGTTAAGAAATTTGGATGGCCACCCGATGTCATCCATTGCAGTGG
Organism: Sediminibacterium sp.; assembly: GCA_046095445.1. Lineage (GTDB taxonomy): Bacteria > Bacteroidota > Bacteroidia > Chitinophagales > Chitinophagaceae > Sediminibacterium. Next base: position 1,017 of record JBJTJJ010000529.1, on the reverse strand, counting down.
CTGGATGACCGGTTTAATTCCGGCATATATCAAAGTGGCTTATAAGAAAGAGCCGGTATTTTCTAATAGCAAGGTGGTGTTTACCATTGGACAAAATACTTTCCAGGAAAAACTGGGTGGTGACCTGGTAAAAAAGGCACTCATCAATGCCAATATTCGCGATAAAGACCTGGAGTCTTTCAAGGAAGGCAACAACTCCGCTATGTTCAAGGGCGGAGCTCAATATGCAGATGCCATCAGCTTCGGGGCTGACCAGATCGACAAGAAACTGGTCGATGAATTCAGCAAGGTTAAAGGCAAAAAGGTATTGCCGTTCAAGGGCTGGGACTCAGACTGGAGCGACTACATAGAATTATACCAGCAACTGGCAGGTAAGTAAACTGCCCTTTCAACCTCTTATACACAAATTTGCCTACTCACCCTCAATCGATTCTGAGGGGGCCTTTGTTATACTATTATATATTCTATATTTGCGGCATTAAATTCTATAGTATGCCTTATTTATTTACTTCTGAGAGCGTTTCTGAAGGACATCCGGATAAAGTTGCCGACCAGATTTCTGATGCATTGATTGACCATTTTCTAGCCCTCGACCCGCAGTCCAAAGTGGCTTGTGAAACATTGGTTACTACCGGTCAAGTAGTACTGGCCGGAGAAGTGAAATCAAAGGCATATCTCGATGTGCAGGAAATTGCCCGTGGAGTAATTGAAAGAATCGGATATACGAAATCTGATTATATGTTTGAAGCCAGAAGCTGCGGTATCCTGTCTGCAATTCATGAACAATCTTCTGACATTAATCAGGGAGTAGAAAGAAAGAAAAAGGAAGACCAAGGTGCCGGTGACCAGGGAATGATGTTCGGTTATGCCTCTAATGAAACCGATGATTATATGCCTTTGGCACTTGACCTGGCACATAAAATTTTGATTGAACTGGCAGCTCTGCGTCGTGAAAACAAAGAGATTAAATATCTCCGCCCCGATGCAAAAAGTCAGGTTACACTGGAATACGATGAC
>JBJTJJ010000528.1:0-4786 GCA_046095445.1 Sediminibacterium sp. | reverse complement strand
TCTAGCTTTCCCTGGCGGGCAAAGTCGTTGAGGTTCTTAGCATATTTATTCAGCATGTTGTACTGTGTCTCCTGTGTTTGCGATTGAATGGTTTCACCCTTGCGCAAATCACGGATGGCAGTAATCAAATCTTTTTCAGTTAAGCCGGCGGCTTTCAATGCTGCAGCAATATCATCATTCACTTGCAAGAGTGCAAGCAACAAGTGTTCCATGCTCACGAATTCGTCTTTGAATTCTTTGAGGTTATTGACGGCTTTCAGAAAAACATTTCCCAGATCACGCCCAACTTGTTGTGCCGGCTCGCCGGATGTAATGCGGGGCAGTTTATGCAAACTCTCCGCCAGCTTGGTTTCGAGCAAACGAACGTTGACATTGTTGCGCTTCATCAGGTAGTGAACCGGACTATCCTGGTCATTGAGCAGGACTTTTAATAAGTGCGCTGTCTCAATAGTTGGATTGTTTCCGGCATAGGCCAGTTGCTGGGCTGCCTGAATGGTTTCCTGTGCTTTAATGGTGTACTGGTTCAGATTCATAGTATAAAGTTATGGTTGCGAGTTGGGTGTTCCTACCTTCAGAAGTTGCTATCATTTTTGACCATTTTTTAGCAGCCGGTCCGTTGGCATGATCCACTAACTTGCGGTATCTTTATCTCGGCATCAAAACTGTATCCAATTCAATTATTCGGTAACTATGTCTGAATTCCTCCGCTATAACTGCATAAAAGTCAGTCTCCCGGTGCTTTTGCTGTTATTTTTTCAGTCCCTCAATGCCCAACAATTTGCCGATCCGGTCTTACAATTTGAACGTTCGGGCAAAGAATTGGGGAGTCATGCGGTCTTAGCAATTGTACAGCCCGGAAAGCCGGTATTCATCAAAACGATTGGCGAGATGACGGCGAAAGACCAGGCCCCATTGGGCAGCATCAGCCAATGGCTGACCACTGCTTTGGTGTTAAGTTATGTAGATGCGGGTAAGATCAATTTAAGTGATAAAGTGAGTCAGTACATTCCTGTTTTTTCTAAATATGCCAAAGGATATATCACCATCAGAGATTGTCTCACCCATTTTACCGGCATTGAGGGTGATCCTGTGAAGATGTCTTCATTCGATAACAGCAATAAATTTTCGATGTTACAGGAGGAGGTAGAAACCTTTGCTACCAAAAGAGAAATAAAAGCCAATCCCTCGACTGAATTTCGGTACAGTCAGGTAGGTTTGAATTTAGCAGCACGGGTGCTGGAAGTGGTCACCAAACGTGGATTCGAACAATTGATGGGAGAAAAAATAACGCGTCCGCTCATGATGCGCAGTACCAGTTTTAGCAGTTTTGGTGCGGTCAATCCATCGGGAGGTGCCATTGGTTCTGCGAATGACCTGAGTAATTTTCTTACCATGTTGTTGAACAAGGGAATGTTCAATGGCAAAAGAATTTTGAGTGAAGCGGCCATAGAAGAAATGCAAAAAGTATGTACTACACCCGCTGTTATCAAATATGCACCTGCACCAGTGAATGGTATGGCTTATTCCATGGGCGCTTTTGTTACCACAACAAATGAGCAGGGTAAAGCGACTGCATTGGATTGTCCGGGTTTGTGTGGCAGCTGGGCTGGTTTAGATTGGTGCAGGAATGTTGGGTTCCTGGTATTGACCCGAAAAATGGAGAATACGGAAAAGAGTGACGTGTATCAACGCATACGCCAGGCATTGACTGATCAGCTACCCTCCTCTTGTCATTAATGCATACATGAAAAGTTTGCCTGAACAACATACAGCAATTATTAAATCATTGGCTGCCAAGCTGGGTTTTACTTATTGTGGTGTTGCCCGCGCAGAAAAACTGGAAGACGATGCCCGTCGGCTGGAGGCATGGCTGAATAAAGGCATGCAGGGTAATATGCAGTACATGGAAAATTATTTCGACCTGCGCATCGACCCCAGAGAGTTGGTACCGGGTACCCGTTCTGTCATCACTTTATTGTGTAATTACTTTCCTTCCGAACATCAATCTGCATCAGCTCCCCGCATTGCAACTTATGCCTGGGGGGAAGATTATCACCTGGTGATTCGGGAGAAACTGAATGCGCTATTGGATGGAATGCGGTGTTCCATTGGAGATATTCAAGGTCGTGGTTTTGTGGATTCTGGTCCGGTATTAGAAAGAAGTTGGGCAGTGAAAAGTGGTTTGGGGTGGGTGGGGAAAAATGGCAATCTCATTACCCGTCAGCAGGGTTCTTATTTTTTTATCGCCACCTTATTGGTCGATTGTGATTTATCGTATGATGATCCGATGGCAAAGGATTACTGTGGCTCTTGTACCCGCTGCATTGACGCATGTCCGACCGAGGCCATCCTTCCCAACAAGGTGGTCGATGGTAGTAAGTGCATCAGTTATTTTACCATTGAACTCAAGGAGCTGATGATTCCGGAAGAGATGTCGGGAAAATTCGGCAACTGGATTTTTGGATGTGATGTGTGTCAGGAAGTATGTCCCTGGAATCGTTTTAGCCGACCACATTCAGAGCCCCGTTTCGAGCCGCTTCCGGAAATGCTGGAGTTGAGCACAAAGGAATGGGAGGTGATGGAAGAAAGTGCTTTTAAAAAAATTTTTGGGAAGTCACCTTTGAAGCGGACGAAATTCAGCGGAATTCAACGCAACCTGAGCTTTATTCAGAACAAATGATTTACTGATTAGTTATCAGTTGTACGCGTAATTTGTCCAGGTTGTTTTCCAATTGTGGTCCAATTATTTTTTCATGCATCATAGTGCCGAGTCTTTCCCAGGGTAACCAACCCACTTCCTGTTCAAACTGCCATTGTACTGTGCAAAGCTTTCCTCCGTCAGCAGGCAAAATGCGCATTGTGGAAAGGTGTTCTTCACCGGTTGTCATCAACCACTTAGTTTGAATGAGAGTGTCACTGCGATGCAACAAAAAAATTTTCATTTTGTCAATCTGAACCAGGGTATCATTTACCTTGCTCAATTGGGTGCTATCCAATCCCGACATCCAGGAAGGCCACTTTTCTATATCAGCAAGGAATGGAAGTACACGCGCGGGTGGTGCTGGTAAATTCACTGCACGTGACACTATGGTTCTTCCCGGCAAGAGCAATCCCATTAGAACTAGAAGAAAAAAGAGTACGAGAATACTGATGATAAAACCTTTTATGAGGCGCATGTCAATCCCACTTAAATGTTTTAAAAGCAATGGCATACACTACCAGTGCCCAGATTCCGAGGATACCTAATTCCTGCCAACAGGCAGATAGATTGGCACCTTCAAAAGCGATGTTGCGCATGGCATTGTTGAAATGTGTCAAAGGTAAGACACGGCATATAGGTTGTAACCAGCTTGGAAATGTTTCGACAGGAAAAAAAGTGCCGGCCAATAAAAATTGTGGTAAAGTAATCAGGTTGGCAAAGGGTGGAATGGTACTCTCTGTTTTGGCGAGTCCGCTAACAATGAATCCAAATCCCATGAAAAGAATCAGTGCCAGAAAACTCAGTAGCATGATTTGTACAAAGGTCAGCCATCCATGCACCAGGGTAAAATCAAAAGCAAAGTGTCCGACGCCAATGATGATAACAGCGGTCATCATTTGAAACAATACCCTGCTGGTGGCTTCCCCCAAAATGATAAAAGGTTTACGGATGGGTGTCGCATAAAACCGTTTCAGTACCAATTGTTGCCGCAGATTAAAAAACAAAAAGGCCACACCAAAAACACCTGAACTCAAAAGAGAGAAGCCCAATTGTCCCGGCAGAATAAAATCAATGGTGCGATAGACCCTACCGGGAATTTTTTGAACCTGGTTATTCACCATGGCAATGGTGTGGGTACCCGGATAAGTTTGCTGGTTGATACCGGAGATGATGGCATTCAATATAGAAGTGAGTACCTGCAGATTTTGGGGATTGACAGCATCCGAACTTTGCAGGTCAATGAAATAAGGTGGATTATTCAATCCTGATGAACGAATAGTGATGACGGCGGTGATTCTTCCCTTTTCAAGATCTTCCCGCAACAACTGCGGTGTCTTGTCAACGATGCGAATACCGGGCGTTTGGCGAATGGCAGCATAGATGGGATTGGAAGTATCAGATTGTGCGGTAAAGGCAACACTGACGGAAATCTTTCCGCTGCCACCGATGAAACCGAAAACCAAAATAAATATCAGCGGGAACGCGATGCTGAAGAGCACGGCAGAGGGACTGCGGAAAATTGCCCGAAGACTTCCCTTGGTGATGGCCAGCATGGCCTTGAACTGACTGTAGTTGGATTCCATTTGCATCAAGTCTTTTTTACTCAGCGAAGGTCAAAAGTAAAGGGCAATTTGGCTTGCGGAACTCCAGCCATTTTGCGAATCTTTTTTCCTTCTTCCATCCAACGCCAGGCCACTTCATCTATTTCTTCTTTTACCAATTTCTGGCGAATAGACTTTTCAGCACTGCCGGTAATTTTTTCGAGGAATGATTTTTTCTCAGGGTATTCACGAACTGAATAGGAACTGATTTTACCAAGTCTTGCTGCACAGTTCACTGCATCCTGTAAGGTACCGATACGGTCAACCAACCCAACTCCCAGCGCACGGGTGCCTGTCCATACCCTACCCTGTGCAATTGTGTCAACCATATCAACAGTCTTTTTCCTGCCGGCAGCAACCCTTGATTTGAAGGTGTAGTAAGTAGAGTCGATGGATGATTGTATGAACTTTTTTTCCGGCTCGGTGAGTGCCCGGTCAATTCCTCCCAGGTCAGCATAAGGTCCTGTTTTTACCCGGTCAAAAC
>JBJTJJ010000527.1:0-1062 GCA_046095445.1 Sediminibacterium sp. | reverse complement strand
ATAGTAAATAGAGCAGGATATAATTTTATATAAAAACATCGAATTGAATAAATTTACACATCGCGCTAGTATTATTTTAGTTTTTGTAGCAGTCCAATTTTCAGCATGGTCCCAAGAAGTTGAAGTTAGAGGCACCGTCATTGATACTATCAATCAAGTTCCACTGCACAAGGCTGTTGTTTCTTTGCTACGTTCCAAGGATTCTGTTTTAGTGCAATATATTAGAACGAACGAGCAAGGAAATTTTATCATCAAAGGTGTAGTGCCGGCAAATTATTTACTACTCATTAGCTACCCAAATTATGCTGATTATCTTGACCGGGTAGCTGTAGAACCCGCAAAAGTGAATGAGCTTGGAAAAATTCCACTTATAACCAAAGCACAATTACTCGAAGAAGTGATTGTTAAGCAAAAAATATCTGCAATCAGGATGCGGGGGGATACAACTGAATATCGGGCTGATAGTTTCAGGGTAAATGCCAATGCCAATGTTCAGGACTTACTTAAAAAAATGCCGGGGATTACTGTTAATGGAAAGGGAGAGATAACCGCCCAGGGACAAAAAGTGGAGAAAGTATTGGTTGACGGAGAAGAATTTTTCAGTGATGACCCGGCGGTTGTCACTCAAAATTTGAGGGCCGATGCCATTGATAAAGTGCAGGCCTTTGATAAAAAAAGTGACCAGGCAGTATTTACCGGTATCGATGACGGACAGACCACCAAGACTATCAACTTGGTTTTGAAGGAAGATAAAAAAAATGGATATTTTGGTAAATTGGAGGCCGGCTCGGACGCAGACAGATACAGGTATGGTAAAGCAATGGTCAATTCATTCAAAGCCAAAAAGAAAGTAGCAGCCTATGTCACAACAGATAATACCCAATTTGAAGCCTTGAATTGGGACGAGAGAAGAAATTATGGGGAAGATTTGAATACTCAGACGGAATTTTCAGATGACGGGGGTATGATGATTTGGTCAAGTGGGGATGATTTTAGCAATGGTCAGGGATTTCCAAATTCTGTAACCGGCGGCCTTCATTTCAGCAATAAATGGAATAAGGA
>JBJTJJ010000526.1:0-1035 GCA_046095445.1 Sediminibacterium sp. | reverse complement strand
GATATGTATTTGTCCGTGATCAACTCAAAGACGCCCAATCTACTATTCAATATCTTCAACACAATGGGAACTGGTTGATTTTCTCCGGGTTACTGGGAATTACCGGTGTGCTGTTTACCGCCCTTTCAATACAATTATTCGATATGATCGGTATCAAATTAGTCACCGTCTATGAAAAATATTTTTTCCGTTGGGTCATAGGGGCCTTTCCTCTCTTTTCCTGTTACGTTATTCTGAATAATCCTTCATTGGTGAATCGGATATCACCGATCATAGCACGGATTTTTGCCCCGCTTGTCCTGATTACTTTATTCGGATTTCTGGTATCGCTTGCTTTCAATCCGGCAAAAATTTTCAATAGCAGGGATTTGCTGATAGTTTTTAATCTTGTACTGGTAGCTGTAATGGCGATTGTACTTTTTTCTCTGACCATTCGCCATGAAGTGGGAGCCGGAGCAATAGAGAAGAAAATTCTGGCATTGCTTTCATTGTTGACCTGTATGGCTAATTTGCTGGCACTCTCTGCCATCCTTTACCGGTTGGCTTCTTATGGTTTCACGCCGAACCGAACTGCAGTACTCGGAGCCAACATCATTATGTTTACTCATCTTTCCGTGATCACGTATCAATTGATGAAGGGTATCAGAAACAATGACTCAATGCAAGCTGTTGAAAATACCATTGCCGGCTGGATGCCCGTATATACTGTATGGGCAGCCATCGTTGTGCTTGCCTTTCCCTATATTTTCAACATGATTTGATTACCGTCGAGTAATCTTTGTTTAGCGAAGAAAAATAGAATCGCGCCATTTCTTCACCTCACTGGAAAATTGCACCGGATCTTCTTCCATGGGTACATGGCCTAATTCCTCCCAGATATGTAATTGGCTATTGGCGATTTGCCTCCGGAATACACCGGCATTTTCAACTGGAATGAGGTTGTCTTTCCTTCCCCAAAGAATCAACGTTGGACAACCAATATTTTTCAATACAGAACTGTCTGTAAATCCCCAGCCGGTTCTGATCCTTTCCACC
>JBJTJJ010000525.1:0-1540 GCA_046095445.1 Sediminibacterium sp. | reverse complement strand
CCTCATAGGTGTGCAATTCACTTATGCGGCGTTTACTTTAACAGGACTGACCGACGAAAAATCCAAATCCGCCAAGTACTCATTACGTAACGTGAGTAGCTTGTCTTCCAAGGGCTTGAATTTCTCCGCACTTCGTCATTCTATGCCACTGAAAGGAGTGCAGAATTACACGATCAGCCAACCTGGAAGTATGCTGGAGTCAAATTCCATGATGCGTTATGGATATGGGAACACCACCTATATCTACAACTATCATGTAGTTATCAAGGCGCCTAAATTCAAGACGCCTTCTCCCGATTTTCGTTAATCAGTCTAAAAAGTTTCAAAGGATGTTATAGCGGGAAACACCCGTAGTATATATATTGCCCTTACTAAGGGCAATTATTTTTTCAATATTCTATAGCCACTAGTTGGAATATCAAATCGCGAGGCGGGCACCGGACTAAAACTGATGCGGCTTGCTGTGTAAGTGACATGCTGATTACCCTGCTTGACGCCATACTGCAATACAAATCCCGGCACTTCGCGAAATGCCAATTCAAATTCGCGAACAGAGGGGGCAATAGAAGTTGTATAATATATCATGTATTCACTGCCATCCTTTAACTTAAGTGAAAGGCTCTTGCAGTCATAACCAATAATTTTTTTGAAGGAATTTAAAAAAGTTACCTGTATGCTATCATACTTATTAAGTTCCTGTTGCCAAACATTTCCTTCGAGTCGGGTAATGAACTTATTGGTTCCAATAACACGCAAAACAACAGCCTGCTGATTGGATTTATCAAAAATCATGGATTGTAAGAATCCCGGACTTTCCATATCAGTTCGGAGATCATTACCCTTGATATAGACCCGCTTGATTCCATTGAACACAATGAGATCATTATCTGATTTATTTTCATTCCAGCCGCTATCCGGTTGTACCCGGTACTCAACAGTACATTCCGCGACAATCCGCTGAGCAGCGATATTATCAGCAATCAAAACCGTTCCTAACAAAACAATCCATTGTAACCAACGTTGCATGCATCATCATTTATACGTGGATAAATGCAGAAATTACTTTCCTACTTTACTTCTTCTTACCCTCAGTTTTTGATTTTAGGTCCTGAAGTTTTTTCTGGCTCTCCAACATTTGTTCATATCGCTCCTGAAACTTACTTTTTTTCTTGGGCGTTTTACGTTTTACCTCTATCTCAGTTAATATCTTATCATGATTAATGATGTAATGCTGAATCACAAATTGAAGACCCAGGGTGATGATATTTGAAACAGTATAATACCAGGTAAGAGCAGAAGGCAACTTGTTAAAAATAAACAACAGCATGAAAGGAAAAATATAGGGCATGTACTTGAGCGCCGGATTATCCTGCGTTGGCGTCATTGCCATATTATAAATGGAAATCAAAAAACTAGTCAATACTGCTGTAATAGTAAACAAGCTTACATGCGATCCATAAGCAGGTATGGAAAAAGGGAGGGTTAATATGGAATCATAAGAAGATAAATCATTGGTCCATAAGAAGGACTGTCCCCTCAG
>JBJTJJ010000524.1:0-2096 GCA_046095445.1 Sediminibacterium sp. | reverse complement strand
GTATAAAGAAGACGCATCAAATGGGTAAATGACTCATCACTTTGTTGATAGTATATCTATAAAAAATACTATACATAATCATAACCTCTATATATTCTCTATATAGATAATAAATGATCACCCCTTATTTTTTACCGCAATTTTGTCAAAATCAAATTCCATGAGTAAAGTAAAAATTACAGTAGACAATGGAGATGGCATCGGTCCTGAAATCATGAAGGCCACGCTGGACATTCTGCTGGCTGCAGGTGCACAAATTGAAATCGAAGAAATTGAAGTAGGTGAAAAAGTATACCTCGCGGGAAATACATCCGGCATCTCCAATGAATCCTGGGATATTATTCGGAGAAACCTGGTTTTCCTGAAAGCCCCTATTACTACACCACAGGGAGGTGGTTATAAAAGTTTGAATGTAACTACCAGAAAATTTTTGGGACTTTATTCTAATGTTCGTCCATGCAGAAGTTTGCATCCCTTTGTGAGCACCAAGCACCCGGTGATGGATGTGGTGATCATACGGGAAAACGAAGAAGACTTGTATGCAGGCATTGAACACCAGCAGACGGATGAGGTGGTACAATGTTTGAAATTGATCAGCCGTCCTGGTTGCGAAAAAATTGTTCGCTATGCATTCGAATATGCCAAGCAGCAAAACCGCAAGAAAGTAACCTGCTTCACCAAAGACAACATCATGAAGCAGTCAGACGGTTTATTCCACCAGGTATTTGATGAAATTGCGAAAGAGTATCCTGATATCATCAATGAACACTGGATAATAGATATTGGTGCTGCTAAACTTGCCGATACACCTGAGGCATTTGATGTGATTGTAATGCCCAACTTGTATGGAGACGTTTTAAGTGATGTAGCGGCACAAATTGCGGGCTCTGTTGGACTGGCAGGCTCGGCTAACATTGGTGAAGAGTGTGCCATGTTTGAAGCCATTCATGGTTCTGCTCCGAGAAGAGCGGGACAAAATGTGGCGAACCCTTCAGGTTTGTTACAGGGTGCTATTATGATGCTCAACCATATCGGACAAACACCGGTGGCTGAAAAGATTCAGAATGCCTGGTTGAAGACGCTGGAGGATGGCATCCATACTTATGATATATTTAAAGAAGGTAGCAGTAAACAGAAGGTGAGCACCTCCGACTTTGCATTGGCAGTAATAGCTAACCTCGGACAGAAACCGGTGGTATTACAAGCTGTTTCGTATGCTGAAAATAAGCCGATGAACTTGCCAAAGTACCAGCGCAAAGCCAGGGCTAATAAAGAGTTGGTAGGCGTTGACCTTTTCGTACACTGGAGTGGGTTGAGTCCGGACGAGTTGGCAGAGACTGTAAAAAAAGTTGCCACCAATGGAACAGAGTTAACCATGATTACTAACAGAGGTATTAAAGTTTGGCCTCAGGGTTTCAAGGAAACATTTTGTACCGATCACTGGCGTTGTCGTTTCAAACCAACACAGGGCAACCAAATCACCAGCGAGACCATTGTAGAATTGTTGAATAGTGCACTACAACAAAAAGTAGAGGTAATCAAAACAGAGAACCTGTATAATTTTGATGGCAAAGCAGGTTATTCATTGGGACAAGGACAGTAATCAGCGGCATTCATCAAATGCTATTGATCACAATAAAAAAGCAGCGATCTTACTTCAGGTCGCTGCTTTATTTTTATGAAGATAATTACAAAACAGGTTTCTTTCCTAAAACATCTTCGATAGTCAATAAGGAAACAGTTCCCATGTTGAGTTGACGAATGCCGGCTTCAATTTTTGCCCGATCACCTACAATTACTACCAGCAAATTATCGGGAACAATGAATTGATTCGCTGCAGCTTTTACTTCCTCACCTGAAACTGCTAACACTTTTCCAACATAGCCGTTGTAATAGCCATCCGGCAATTGGTATAAAATCTGTGCGCCCAGTGTTCCGGCAAGATCGCTATTGGTTTCAAAAAGCCGAGCATACCCCAAAGCATTATAGTTTTTCCCTCTTGTCAATTCATCGCTGGGAATAGGTTGACGGATTTTACTGAATTCAACAAAAAACTCACCCAGTGCTGGCCCGGTAACATCAGTTTGAACTGAAGA
>JBJTJJ010000523.1:0-2194 GCA_046095445.1 Sediminibacterium sp. | reverse complement strand
AGTGTGGAATAAATGCATTATCTGCATTAGAAGCAAGACTTAGGTCTACATACTTGATAACAGAATCAGCTTTGTAATCTGCTTTGTTTGTCAGGCGATGGAAATTGCGTGCCATCAAGCCATACACAAAGCGAATCCAGCGTTCGCGATTGCCCTGGAACATGATGTCTCCGCGCGCCAGTTGAGACTGGTTGACTTTTCCATCTGTTCTTCCGAGGAACGACAAAGCACGGCGACAAATAGAATCGATTCCTTTATAAACAGTTTCCTGATTATCATAATCAAAATATACTCGGTTAGGTTCCCATGCCTGACGGAAAACGATATCGCTGTGCATATCTGTTAAGTGTTGGAAACCCCAGGCACGAAGGGCAAAAGCAACTCCGACATAGTCCCACTGTTCATTCTTAGTTCCTTGTTGAATGATGAGGTCGATGGCGGGACCCTGTAATTGATAGACATCTCTCCAACCTTGGTTACCCGCACCGGAGCCACCTTGGTTGGCATTGTGAATGTCATTGGTTTCTTGTACGGCCGTATTGGACCAAAATTGAGTGAATGCACCCGTTGCCCGAGCATCGAAAACCAATGTTCTCGACATAACGGCCTGAGCAGGAGATAGCAGTGCCGGTAATGAGGGCACGTTGGGTGAAGCGGGGTCAGAGTTGATGTCCAGGTATTTTTTACAACCCGTCATACCTGCTACCAGCATCACCAGGCAAATTATATGTATTGACTTTTTCATGTTATACTGATTTAAGCATTAGAATTGTGCGCGAACACCAAAGTTGATACCAACCGGAGTTGCCATATTGCCATAATCCATACCTACACCACAGATACCACCTCTGGAGGCAGCATTGTTGGCATTGGCAGCAGGATCAGCACCCCGGTAATTGGTGAGGATGAACAAATCGGTACCAGTAAAGAACACAGAGGCGCTTTTGAAGAGATTTTGACGCTTGATCAATTTATTGGGTAATCGATAAGTCAGCGTTACGTCTCTCAAACGAACCCAATTGATATTCCGCTCAATAAAATCTTCCTCGGCAACACCCAGTGAGTAAAATTCACTGCGGGCGAATGGAGTAAGAACTATTGTATTCTGAGTAGGATTGGCAGTGTTTTCCAAACCATCCTGCAATACACCTCTGATTACGCGGGGTGTTTCTCTGTCTAATGTACGAACACTGGCACCTCTTGAGTAAAGGAACCATTCTGTACCATTGAAGATATCACCACCCTTGCGAATATCAAGGTTGAATGATAAATTCCAATCATTCAGGAAAGTAAAGCTGTTGATCAAGCCCATGTTCCAATCCGGCTGACGGCTGCCCACTTTGATGTAGTCAGAAATTCTAACCGGCAAACCGGAAGTAGGACTTACTAACACATCACCACGGGTATTCCGCAGGAAGCGTGTTGCTGCCAAATCGAAAATGGAACCACCCTTGGTAGCAATGTTACGAATACCGGCTATCCAGGTATCGGAGTTGTAGAAGAAAGGCAAGTCAGAAGGCATCCGCAGGATTTCGTTGCGGTTGCGTGCCCAGTTAACAGTAACATCCCAGGTAAACTTTTTGCTTTTGATAGGTGTGCCTGTGATCTGCATTTCCCAACCACGGTTTTCCACATCTCCACCATTGATCCATTTCAAAATAGCACCTGAAGCATAACTTAAACGAGGATTGAGCAATTGATCCACCGTTTTGTTGGAATAATAAGTCAGGTCAAAGCCCAGTCTTCCTTTTAAGAATTTAGCTTCCAATCCGGTTTCAAATTGTTGGCTGAACTCGGCGCGCAACTGAGGGTTACCCTGTGTTACGAAAGGCGAGAAACCACCACCAGTGAACGTAGATTGGGCAAATCGATTAGAAGTAACATACGGGGTTCTTGGGTCACGACCTGTTGTAGCATAGTTGATGCGGTACTTCAGGTAAGTAACTTGTTTTGGTAATTTAAGGATGTCACTCAAAATCAAGCTAGAACCGGCAGACCAATAGAAATAATAGGGCTTGGCAGGATCCCAATTGGTTGGATCAACCAGGCGGCTTGAACCATCCATTCTTCCTGCTAATGAGAAGTTCAGGAAATTCTTATAGCTGGCGTTGTAATTGATGAAAGCACCCAGGCGATTATTGTTCTCTGCTGTAGTGATAGATCCGATGGTGGTGGGATCTGCGTTGTTCAGACT
>JBJTJJ010000522.1:0-1994 GCA_046095445.1 Sediminibacterium sp. | reverse complement strand
AATTTTTCTGTACTAGGATAAACGGGCTCCAGATGTGGTTTTCCGCCTGCAACTGCAGGAACAAAAACTTCGATTTCCGGGTGAACAATCTGGGGCTTTCCATTGAAGAAACTTGTTTTTCCAAAAATAAGATAGGTAGTGCCGGGTTCCAGTAATTTGGTTACCCAGTTGATACCCTGAAACCAGGTAAGTTCTAGTATTCCTGACCTGTCTCGTACCTGTGCTACTAGTCTTTTGGAACGACCGGCACCGACTATCTCAGTAAACAAAAGGGTTCCGGCTACCTGAATTGTATCGGTATCGGGACGAATATCCTTGATCAGACCAACAATCGTCTTATCAATGTGCCTGATAGGAAAATGTTCCAGCAGGTCGGAAAAAGTATGAATTTCCAGCTCCTTTTTTAATAATTCGGCGCGAACAGGGCCAACTCCTTTAAGGTATTCAATGGGGGTAGATAATATGTTGGAGCTTCCGGAAATAACGTTGGGATTGTTGATGACTAGTTGCAAATTTAATTATAATGGCATGAATGGGGGGAGGTAAAAAATCGCCCCTGATTAAGTGGGAAAATTGAAAAAAATAAAGTTTGCCGTGTCGTAAAAGCATTGCACATCTTATCTTCGCTCCCTATGAGTAAAGAGGTTGTACTGAGTGGTATTCGCCCTACCGGGTTCCTTCATCTGGGAAATTATTTTGGAGCCATGCGCAACTTCGTGCGCATGCAAGCTGAATTCAATTGCTATTTTTTCGTCGCCAACTGGCATAGCTTAACAACCCACCCTGACACTCAAACACTTAGGCAGAGCGTGCACCGTGTCATCGCTGAAAATATTGCCTGTGGACTCGATCCGGAGCAAGTAGCATTGTACGTTCAAAGCGACGTTCCTGAAATAGCAGAATTGTATCTCTACCTGAACATGCTGGCATACAAAGGTGAATTGGAGAAGACTGTTACTTTTAAGGAAAAAGTGAGACTCCAACCAGACAATGTGAATGCCGGACTCCTTACCTACCCGGTATTACAGGCGGCAGACATTTTGATACACCGTGCTGTCAAGGTACCTGTAGGCAAAGACCAGGAGCAGAACCTCGAAATGGCCCGCAATTTTGCCGAGCGTTTCAATCACCGCTATGGATATGTTTTTCCACTACCCTACGGTTTTAATTATGGTGGAGAACTGGTGAAGATTTTGGGACTGGATGGTGAAGGGAAAATGAGTAAAAGTGAGAATCAGTTGTCAACTCTATATTTGGCGGATGATGACGAAACCATTCGGAAAAAAATTGCCAGGGCAAAAACAGACCAGGGTCCGGCAACAGAAAACTCCATCAAACCGCCCTATATTGAGAATCTATTTACCCTCATGAAATTGGTGAGTACTCCTGATACTGTTAGCAAGTTTGAGGAGGACTATAACAAGAGCCAACAGGGGGATTGCAGAATTCGGTATGGAGATATGAAAAAGCAGTTGGCAGAAGATATGATTCGATTCATAACACCTATTCGGGAGAAAGCTGCTGATTTACAATCCAATCCGGAATTGTTATCCACTATCATTAAAAAAGGGGCTGAGAAAGCAAGAGCCAGCGCTGCAACCACTTTAACGATGGTGAGAAAGGCAATCGGAACCGGTAATTGATACTTAACTGGAGAAAGGGACGTACTTTCCGCAACTCTTCCCTACTTTTTGAAAATAATTGTACCTTGTAACCATGGCAAAAGCAAAGAAAATAAAACATGTGGCAGTGGCCGGCAATATTGGAGCAGGAAAAACAACGCTCACAGAATTGCTGAGTAAACATTATCGTTGGATACCTCAATTTGAGGATGTTGACCAGAATCCTTACCTGATGGATTTTTATGATGACATGCCCCGCTGGAGTTTCAATTTGCAGATCTATTTTTTAAATAGTCGATTGAATCAGTTGCTCGAAATACAGCATGGAACTGAAACCATAATACAAGATAGAACCATTTTTGAGGATGCAAA
>JBJTJJ010000521.1:0-2143 GCA_046095445.1 Sediminibacterium sp. | reverse complement strand
ATTTGATCGGTTGTCCATTGAGGTACTAAGGATTCCCCATTAAATAATGCACGTTGGTCGAATAAAATCCAGCATTTTTTTCCAGGCTGGGCCAACATAGCACGTTCTCGCTGGTCAACTGACCAGTCATACTCATTCATGAAACGCTCTCCCCGAACGTTGACATAAATTTCACGTTGCTTTCTGTCCTTACCATTGCTCATCCTCGCCCATGCTCCCCAGAAATTGATTCTGCCACTTCCAGGTTGAAGCTCTATACCACCCAGTGTATACATTTGCTTTTCTGCCCCCTGAAATATAGCACCTATATCAAGTGCAGCTTTGATTCCTTCACCAGTAGAAGCAGGATTAGCCGCAGACATCAATCTTGAAGTTCCCGGAGTATAGTTTTGAAAAAAAGAGGGACTAGCAGCATAACCGCCGGTGGTAAGCAAATATCGATGGGCTTTGAAAGTAATTTCCTGACCATCTTGTTCACCAACTACCCCCGCCACTGAATTTTTATCAAGCCTGATCTGCTTTAGTTTACATCGATTGATCAAACGTATATTCCCTTTTTGTACCTGCTCATTCCATAATGGCAACAACAACCGTAAAATAGTTTGTCCGGCTTCCCGCATTTGCGGATGAACATCTTCTTTTCCAAAATAGGTTCGTGCCACTGAATAAGCTTCGTGCCCGTAAATAACCGCAGGTGCCCTGTCATGAAAAGGATATCCCAATTCTGTCAGCCAGTCAATGGTGGAGGCAGCAAGATCGACTGCCTTTCGGGAAATGATTGGATCCATGGTATCCCGACATATTCGAACAATATCATTATAATGATTGTCGGCTGCATCTTGAATGCCGGCTTGTAACTGCTTTTGCGTTGCTGCCCCGCTCAAATGACCTGCAGTAAGTGATAAAGTACCACCTACCTTGTCGGTTTTTTCCATGACTGTTACTTTTTTACCTCTTTGAGCAGCCCTGATGGCCGAAGTCATGCCTGCTGCACCGGCTCCTATGATGAGAATATCATCCACAAATAGTAAATTAGAGGAATGAAAAAAACAATTTAGTTAATGAAGTTAACTAATTTTAAACCAACTCATGTCAACGCATCTCAGTTCCTATAAAGCCCTTGCACTGCAGCTGACTACTGCTTCAGTGAATTCCTGTACTTCCGGTCTTGAATCCAAGAACCAAATGCTGGCAGCTGTCAGCCGGATACATGCGCAAATCAAGGCATCAAAAGCATTCATCGGCAGTGACCTCCAGCTGGTAGTACTGCCTGAGTATTTTTTAACCGGGTTTCCCATGGGGGAAACAACAGCAGAATGGCAGGAGAAGGGGTGTATCCATCCCAACGATGAAGTGTATGGTGCCTTGAAACACCTGGCAAACGACTGTAACATCTATTTAAGTGGCAATGTCTATGAACTGGATGACCACTTTCAGCAACTCTTCTTTCAAACTTCCTTCATCATTGGTCCTACAGGAACTCTGCTGCTTCGCTATCGCCGGTTGAATTCAATGTATGCTGCCACCCCACATGATGTATTGGATGAATATATCTCTGTATATGGAATGGATAGTTTATTCCCTGTTGCGCATACACCTTTGGGAAATTTGGCCTGTCTTGCCTCAGAAGAAATTCTCTATCCGGAAATAGCACGTTGCCTCGCACTCAAAGGGGCAGAGATATTTCTACACAACACTTCAGAAGTAGGTGCCCTATCCCCAACCCCCAAGAATATTGCCAAACAAGCTCGTGCCATAGAAAATATGGCTTACGTAATTAGCGCCAACAGTGCAGGTATTACCGGATATTCAATTCCTGCACATTCTACCGATGGACATTCGCAGATTGTACAATATGAGGGCATGGTACTATGTGAAGCCGGATTTGGAGAGAGCATGGTGGCCAATGCCACGATTCATCTAGGTACTTTGCGGGAACATCGCATGCGGCCAGGCATGAGCAATTATCTTTCACGTCAACGATTTGAATTGTTTGCACCCACTTACGCCCAATCGATCTATCCGGCAAATTCATTGCAGGGAAAAAATCCCTCCCGCAGTCACTACATACAGCAACAACAAAGTGTTATTGCCATGCTGAAAGAAAAAAAGATCATACAATAAACAAGCAGTTGAATACCAG
>JBJTJJ010000520.1:0-6374 GCA_046095445.1 Sediminibacterium sp. | reverse complement strand
ATCAAACCAAGTGAACCGAAACCTTGCGCAACCGTATCACTTTGAACATCACCATCATAATTTTTACAAGCCCACACAAAGTTACCATTCCACTTGAGTGCGCTGGCTACCATGTCATCGATCAGGCGATGTTCGTAAGTTATTCCAACTGCATCGAATGCTGTTTTGAATTCACCCTGATAGACTTCTTCAAAAATATCTTTGAATCTGCCATCATATTTTTTCAGGATAGTATTTTTAGTGGACAAATAAAGTGGCCATTTTTTGGCTAGTGCAGTATTGAAACAGCTTCTTGCAAATCCACGGATACTTTCATCCGTATTATACATGGCTAAGGCAACGCCATCACCTTTGAATTGATATACTTCATGTTCGATGACCTGGCCATCTTCACCTTCAAATCTGATAGTTAATTTTCCCTTGCCTTTTGTAACAAAATCAGTAGCCCTGTATTGATCACCAAATGCGTGTCTTCCAATACAAATAGGAGCCGTCCAGTTAGGGACCAACCGGGGTACATTCTGACAGACAATGGGTTCACGAAAAACTGTTCCATCCAAAATATTACGGATGGTGCCATTCGGACTCTTCCACATTTGTTTCAGGTTGAATTCCTGTACCCTTTGCTCGTCTGGAGTTATGGTAGCACATTTGATTCCAACACCAAATTCTTTAATTGCATTGGCAGCATCAATCGTTACCTGATCATTCGTCTGATCCCGGTATTCAATACCCAGGTCATAGTATTTGATATCAATGTCTAGATAAGGAAGAATCAGTTTCTCTTTGATAAATTTCCAGATAATGCGGGTCATTTCATCTCCATCCAGTTCAACAACAGGATTAGATACTTTAATTTTTTCCAACATATATATTTTAGTTACGGAATGCTTTTACAAAAGCAAATGTACTAAATCAAATGGTTTATTGAACATTCACCACTAAAACGGGTATGCTGAGCGCATGTCTGACACCTTCAATCGTCTCACCAAAAAGATAATCTTTTAGTCCGGCATGCCGATGAGCTCCCATGACGAGAAGATCCGCCTTGTGCTCATTGGTTAACCGTACAATCTCTTTTACTCTGTTGCCAAATCCCAGGGCTATTTCTACATCCAGACCTTTACCGGTAAGTTGAGTTTGATAATGTTCTAGTCGAAGACGATCTGCTCTTGTTTCCTCATCATCACTGGAGGACCCAAAATATCCGGCAGAAGCACTTTCAACTACATGTATCAATACCAATTTTGTTGATTCACTTTTTTGAGATACGGCATTCTCAATCAGCAGTCGGTCAGCTGCTGTAAAATCCAGAGCGATAGCAATACATTTTCGATGAATATCTTTTAAATCTGAAATAATGATTGGATCTCCGTGTAATGAAGCTTTTTTCCTTGCTTTTCGCTTCTTTAAAATAGGTAAAAATGTCATGACGAAAAATAGCCAGGCAATCCATCCAATTGGAATTACCATCAGGAATTTCCAGATGACAGCGATGTTGGCAGCATAAAACGAATTGAGTTGTTCAAGCACTAGTCGCCCATTTAAAAAGACAAGGATGGCTGCCACTACCCAGGCAGCAAACTTTGTTACAGGAGAAATCACAAACTCTCCCATGGTAGTTTTATCACTGACGAAATGTATGAGAGGTATAACAGCGAAACCTAGTTGCAGACTCAAAACAATTTGGCTGATGACCAATAAGTCATCCACCTTGTTTTCCCCATAAATTAAAATCACTAGTAAGGCGGGTACAATGGCCAGTAAACGAGTAATTAGCCGACGAAGCCATGGATTGATACGCAGATGTAGGTAACCTTCCATAACAATCTGACCTGCTAAGGTTCCCGTAATAGTAGAGCTTTGTCCGGCAGCTATCAAAGCCACTGCAAACAAAATGGGCGCCCATTGATTACCCAATAATGGTTCAAGCAGTCGATGTGCCTCCTGAATCTGAGCCACATCAGTATGTCCGTTGGCAAAGAATAAGCTGGCTGCGAGAATGAGTATGGCTGCATTGACGAGAAAGGCTGCATTCAATGCAATTGCACTATCAATCACGTTGTATTTTATGGCACGTCGAATACCTTCTCTGTCATTGCTGATTTTCCGTGTTTGAACGAGGGCTGAATGAAGGTATAGATTGTGGGGCATCACAGTTGCACCGATAATGCCTATTGCGATAAACAGAGAATCTCCGGTTAAATTTCCCGGTACAAAACCAGTAACAACTAAACCCATATCAGGTTTCGCCATGATGATTTGGATAAGAAAACACATACCTATGATGGCTACCAAACTAATGATGAACGCTTCCATTTTTCGAATTCCAAAATGGTGAAGTAGAAGAAAGAGGAAGGTATCTGCTATGGTGATGATAGTCCCGGTTAGGAGTGGTAATCCAGTCAATAAATGAATGCCAATAGCCATACCAAGTACCTCGGCCATATCACAAGCAGCAATAGCAATTTCCGATAAGATGTACAAACTAAAATTGACCAGGGGAGGATAATTTTCTCTATTTGCCTGAGCAAGGTCTCGGCGGGTTACGATACCCAGACGGGCACTTAAACTCTGCAGGAGCAAAGCCATTAGGTTACTCATGAGGAGAACCCATATTAACTGGTAGCCGAATCTGGCACCCCCCTGCAGATCTGTAGCCCAATTACCGGGGTCCATATAGCCAACACTTACCAGATAGGCCGGACCAATATACGCGAGGATTCTTCGCCAACCTTTGCGCGGAACAGTGGTATCAACCGTTTCGTGTACTTCGCTTAGTGAGGCATGACCGGAAGAAGTTTTGTTACTCATAACTAATCCATTTAACGAAAAGACAATCTGCTAATGCCTGACTTATTATTACCGGCCTGGCATTTTCAATAGCGACCTCTACAGAACCATCAAAGCTGAATTTGCGTATGATTTGTAGTCGGATACCCAATTGAATTTGATGGTGCTTCAACATTTCCAACAATGAAGGCGATTCATTACCTACCGCTGTAATTTCCAATAGTTGGCCGACCGGTTGCTCTATTAAGGGTAGTCTCTCCCGAAAAGTAATTTTTCCTTGTTGATCTGGAATGGGATCTCCATGTGGATCGAACTGAGGATGACCTAAGAAACGGTCCAGGTACTCAACCAATTTAGGACTATTGACATGTTCCAGTTGCTCTGCAACGTCATGAACTTCCTCCCAGCCAAAGCCAAGGGTGTGTACTAGAAAATATTCCCAAAGTCGATGTTTCCGAATGATCTGCAAGGCAACTTTTTTACCATTACTGCTCAACTTTACCCCCCTATACGGTTCATAGTGTACTAACTTCTTGTTCAACAACTTCTTCATCATATCTGTAACCGAAGCCGGCTGCGTTCGCAATGCCTCAGCTAAATGATTGGTAGACACCCTTTCAGCTTGTTGTTGTAAATGGTAAACTGACTTAATATAGTTCTCTTCCGTCACTGAATAATTCATGTAGTCGAAATTTAAATTTAGGCAAATCTAAATATTATTTTTGTATTACTCTTTGTTCTCCTGCTGAAACTTACTATTTCATTAATTGACGATTTCCGTGGAATCACGTATTTTAGCTTGTTCCGGTATTCGGACCCATGAAGTTTAATGATTGGATATGAAAAGATGGATGGGAAATTTGATTTTCCTGCTTCTCTTATTAACCGGTTGCAACACTACTCCACCAGATTATTCAGGAAATAATAGCATCTCCGTCAAGGACTGGCAGGCGGTTTTCCCGGATTTGAGTTTACCGGTTGTATTGCACGATACCGGATTGATACGCAGGGCGGATACCAATCACATTGGTTTTAAGGCACTCACTCAATTCTATCCCGATAGTTTGTTGCAACCGGTAACGGGAAAGCTGAAAAAGGGAAGTTATTTTCGGGCAATAGGTAAGATTACCAAAAAGCAAGAGCAGTATTTATTACTGATTGCCTATCAACCCCCGAAACAAGCGAGGTTATTTGTACTTGTTACGAATTCAGAAAATCAACTACTCGATATCAAGGAATTTTTAGCTTCTCAAAGTGATGACGGTTATCAGCATTATTTACACATTAACCGGGAACCTACTTTCATGTTGGTAAGAGAAAAAACGGGTCCCGATCTTCAATCCATCTATACTAAAACAGGCTGGATTTATCCCAGCGAAGGGAAATTCATGGTAATCATGAATGATTCGAATGAGGATACAAAAAATACCGCCGTTATCAACCCGATTGACAGTTTTCCAGCCCTGCATCCATTTAGCTGGGATTATGGAGATGACAAGAAAAATTTTATTTCAGTCAGAGATGGAAGTTCGCCAGGTAAACTGCTCTTCTTTCTGCACATAGAAAAAAATGGTGGAACATGCACCGGAGAACTAAAAGGTTTTATGCAACTTACAGGCAAACGGACAGCTGAATTTAGGCAATCAGGTGATCCCTGTGTGGTTCTTTTTGAATTCAATGATAATAGTATCAGTTTTAAAGAAACAGGTTCTTGTGGCAATCACAGAGGCATCAAATGTCTGCTGGAAGATCAATTCCCCAAAAGGAAAAAACCAGTTAAAAAATTGGCAAACCCCATTCAAAAAATAAAGTCAAAACGGTCGCGGTAGCGTCTATTGTGTTAAAAGTACATTTTAATTTTTTGCCGTATCTTGCGGCTACAACGCCAAACTACGTATAAGCTAATGAGTTTCAAGTCATTCCAGGTTCCTTATGAAATCAGTGAACAGTACAATAAGAAAGTCGCCTATTTTTCAATGGAGTTCGCCATTCACCAGCCACTTAAAATTTACAGTGGTGGTCTTGGCTTCTTAGCCGGTTCTCACCTTCGAAGCGCTTACGAACTTCGTCAGAACCTCATCGGCATAGGTATTCTATGGAAATATGGCTATTATGACCAGGCACGCAATCAGGACCAGACGCTGGAAGTCACTTTCATGGAGAAGATTTATAGTTTTCTGGAAGATACCGGCATTTGCTATCAAATTCTGATCCATGAACATCCAGTTTGGGTAAAAGCCTTCTACCTCCCTCCTACCGTTTTCAATAGTGCTCCACTATTTCTTCTCAGCACTGATCTGCCTGAAAATGATTATGTCTCACAAACTATTACCCACCGGTTGTATGATGCGAATGTTGCGACCAAGGTTGCCCAGTTCATTCTTTTGGGTGTCGGTGGTGCTAAACTCATTGACGAGTTGGGCTTTCAGCCGGAAGTATATCATTTGAATGAAGCGCATGGTATTTCATCTGCTTTTTACCTGTTGAATAAATGGAAAAGCATTGAAAAGGTAAGAGAGAGACTGGTATTCACCACACATACTCCAGAAGAAGCAGGAAATGAAAAACATGATATCTATCTCTGCCACAAAATGAGTTATTTCTGTGGGCTTAGTATCGATGAAGTCAGAAGATTGACAGGAATACAAGATGATCAATTTAATCACTCACTTACAGCTCTTCGTTTTGCTCGGAAAGCCAATGGTGTATCAGCTTTGCATGGTGTAGTAAGCAGGGAAATGTGGAAGAACCACGAAGGAATTTGTCCGATCACTCATATTACCAATGCTCAAAACTGGCGATACTGGTCTGATAAGCAACTGTATCGTGCAATGGAGGAAGGAAATGATGCTGTATTTGATGACAGAAAAAAGTACCTGAAAAAAAGAGCATTTGAAATAGTTGCTGATCAGACTGGTAAGGTAATGGATCCTAATGTGCTCACCATCGTATGGGCAAGACGTTTTGCCGGTTACAAAAGAGCTGACATGTTGACCTACAACATGGAATGGTTCGAGGCACTTGTTTCCAACGCTACATATCCAGTTCAGATCATTTGGGCAGGTAAACCTTATCCTGCTGACTATCCCGCCATATCAGAGTTTAATAAGCTTGTCCATCTCAGTAAGAATTATAAAAATGTTTCAGTTTTAATTGGCTATGAGCTGGGGTTAAGTAAAAGACTTAAACAGGCGGCTGATATCTGGCTGAATAATCCTCGGGTGCCCAGAGAAGCTTCCGGAACCAGTGGAATGACAGCTGCGATGAATGGTGCTGTTAACTTTTCAACTGATGATGGTTGGATTCCTGAGTTTATCAACCACGGAAATAATGGCTTTGTAGTACCCAAAGCAGATTATCAAAACATGAAAGTACATGATCAGGATGATTATGACCTGAAGCAGGTGTATGATATCTTAAATCAACAGATTCTTCCCATGTACTACGACAATATTGATACCTGGCGCCAAATTCAAAAAAATGGTATGCGGGATGTTCGCTTCCAATTCGACAGCAATCGGATGGCACATGAGTATTATGAGATCATGTACAAGTAAACTCTCGCCTAGGAATTTTTTTTT
>JBJTJJ010000519.1:0-1376 GCA_046095445.1 Sediminibacterium sp. | reverse complement strand
AGACAACCAATTAACAAACCAAACTAAATTCTACCGTTATGGCAGAAATGGATACCTCCAGTGGTGGTGGACATAAGAAAGGCCCGGGAGTCAAAAAAGGAAAAAAACTATCTACCCGTGTGGATTTAACTCCCATGGTGGATCTCGGTTTCCTGCTCATCACCTTCTTTATTTTCACCACAACGATGAGCCAGGCAACAGCTATGAAGCTGATTTTGCCGAAAGATGCCGATAAGCCGGAAGATCAGAATAAGGCAAAACAATCCGGTGTAATTACCATCTTACTTGGAAGGGACAATAACGTGTTTTACTATGAGGGAGAGTTAAGCATCGACGCCTCTAACTTCAAGACATCGAACTTCAAAGATATTCGTGAAGTGCTGATCAATAAAAAGAACAGTGTACGCGATATCAAAGACTTCGTAGTAATTCTGAAACCTTCCGAAGAGTGCACTTACCGGAATGTAGTAGATATCCTGGACGAAATGGCTATCAATGTGTGTACCCGCTACGCTCTGGTAGACATCACCTCCATCGAAACACAATTAGTGAAAAAAACCGAAGAAATGTCGGGTACACCCACGGGTATGTAACCTTCATGGCTTCTTAAAGAATCGAACATGGACATTAATAAACTACAAACCGCCGATATTCTCGACATTATCTTCGATGGCCGGAACAAAGAATATGGTGCGTATGAGTTGAGAAAAACCTACAACAAGCGGCTGACCTATGCTTTGATATCAATGCTCTTGCTTTGCCTGTTGATGCTGGTTATCTCAGTCATCGCCAATTCGGTAGGTAAAGAGAAGACACAGGTAATGGTGCAAGACATCAGTCTCGAAAACATGAAGACAGAGGAGAAGAAGCCCGAGCCGCCACCTCCTCCGCCTCCACCCAAGCAGGAGCCACCCAAAGTGGAAATTACCAAGTTCACCCCACCCAAGATTGTAAAGGATGAGGAAGTAAAACCTGATGAAGAGATCAAGGAAGTGGAGAAACTGGAAGATACCAAGATTGGTACCATCAATCAAGAAGGTGTGAAAGACGATGGTCTGGTAGCGCCCCCCGTTGAAAAAGGCACCGGTGTGGTGGAAGCGCCAAAAGTGGAAGAAGATTACGACAAGGTATTTACTGTTGTACAGATACCGGCAGAATTCCCCGGTGGCTTGTCTGCCTGGAGCCGTTACCTGGAGAGAAACCTCAACAGAGAAATTCCTGTTGAAAATGGTGCACCTCCAAGCCGATACACGGTAATCGTTGCTTTCACCGTATCAAAAACCGGTGCCATCAGCGATGTACAGGCAGAGAACGATCCCGGATATGGTACCAAGGCCGAAGCCATTCGTGTAATTACGAAAGGTCCATCCTGGAAG
>JBJTJJ010000518.1:0-1921 GCA_046095445.1 Sediminibacterium sp. | reverse complement strand
CCGAAGGGAGTTATGTTGAGCCATAAGAATATTTATTCTAATGTAATGATGTCGAAGGAAAGTTTTCCTTTTAGGGATGCGCCTGGCAGCAAAATATTGAGTTTCCTACCGCTCAATCACATTTTTGAAAAAGCCTGTACTTACATATATCTGTACAGTGGCATTAGTATTTATTATGCAGAGAACCTCGATACGATTGGTGATAACTTACGTGAGGTAAAGCCCGATGGATTTACAACTGTTCCCAGGTTACTGGAAAAAGTATTTGAAAAAATTATGTCCAAGGGAAATGAGTTGACAGGTACTAAGAGAAAATTATTTTTCTGGGCTGTTGATTTAGCTGAGAAGTATGATAATTACAAATCCGGCGGTGTTTGGTATAATATCCAATTAGCCATTGCCAGAAAGCTGATATTTTCTAAATGGAAGGAAGCACTGGGTGGCAGGGTTTCATTTATCATTACGGGTGGTGCGGCTTGTCAGGTAAAGCTACTTCGCATTTTTAATGCAGCCGGAATTCCGGTATATGAAGGATATGGACCAACAGAGAATAGTCCGGTGATTACAGTTAATCGTCAGGCGCCCGGCGGTATGCGTTTCGGTACTGTAGGACCGTCCGTTAACGGTCAGGAAGTAAAAATTGCGGAAGATGGAGAGATTTTAGTGAAGGGTCCTAGCGTTATGGAGGGATATTACCTTCGTCCGGATCTCACTGCTGAAGTAGTCATTGACGGTTGGCTCTATACAGGTGATATCGGCGTATGGATTGATAACAAGTACCTTAAAATTACAGATCGCAAAAAAGAGCTTTTCAAAACAAGTGGTGGGAAGTACGTAGCTCCCCAGCCCCTTGAGAATAAATTCAAGGAAAGCCCCTTCATTGAACAGATGATGGTGGTAGGTGCCGATAAAAAGTTTGTTGGCGCATTGATTGTACCTTCTTTTGCTACCTTAAAAGACTGGATGCGGGAAAAAGGACTTACCTATACCACCAATGAAGATGTTGTTCATCATCCACGGGTACTCGAACTTTACAAAGAGCTCGTTGAAAGTTTCAATACTTACTTTAACCATGTCGAGCAAATCAAAAAATTTGAGTTACTCCCCAGGGAGTGGACTATTGACACTGGTGAAATGACGCCCAAATTGAGTTTGAAGCGGAAGGTGGTGATGGAAAAATTCAAAGATGCCATAGAGCGCATCTATGCAGAATAGTAGGTGATTGAATCTATTCAGAAGCCGCCCGACCCTGACATGTCGGGCGGTTGTATTTTAGCTAGTTCAGGATGTTAAATGTATCCGACAGATTGAATAAACTTGGCAGTCTAGTAAAATGTGCCGAATTTAGAATACTTTTCAGCCGTCTAACTAACGGTTATTTTGGAAAATGAAGACCAGATGAATGTACAGGATAACGAAGTGAGTCCTCAATTGAATCAATCGTCTCTGTCGATGCAGGGCAGTACTAATTCTTCATACCTGGAAAAAGTACTTCAAAGCATAACGGATGGCTTTCTCGTAATGAATAAGAATGGAGACATTCTTTTCTGTAATCACCCGGCTGCCCAGTTGATGAAAATGGAAAGTCAGGAAGAGCTTTTAGGGAAAAATATATGGGACATCTTTCCAGAGATAAATGTACTGAAACAATATCCTGCGTATCCATCTATCATGCAGGAAAACATGTCACTGAGATTCAAAGAATACTTTCCGGCCTTTAATAACTGGATTGAACTATCGGTGTATCCTTCAGATGAAAACATTGTTGTTTATTTTAAAAATGTAACGGAAGTAGTTCAAAGAAAGAAGATGCAGCTTTTGGAGCGGGAGGTACTTGCCATGAATGCCAATCCTTTCAAGGATTTACAGCAAGTGCTCGATACTTTTATTACTTCGGTTGGACAGATTTATAATAACCTGC
>JBJTJJ010000517.1:0-2841 GCA_046095445.1 Sediminibacterium sp. | reverse complement strand
ATGAGTTTTCATTGTATGATGGGAAAGGAGAATTGATCTATCTAACCGGACTTTGGAACAATTCAGACAAAACCAAGCAATTACCTATTATTATCTATGAAATAAAAACTCCATTCTCCAACTATGATTGATACAAGATCTTGCTTACAATAATCTTTAAAATGAAACTGTATATTTCAGCTTTCTTTCTCTGTTCAACCGATTCTTCACTTCACTTGAAACCAAATCGGCGGCTTACTTCCCTCCTCAGGTAAATAGCTGATGAACAACTCCCCCCCTGCCTCAATCACCCGCAGCGTTCGAATGGTAATCGTTTCCTCCTCAAAATCCATTTCATAGGTGCAATTGGGCGGCTCTGCATGATTGTACATCGACAGATAGCCCCAGGCAACACAACAATTCTTCCTTTCCTCCCCCCACTCAAAAATATAATCGTGTAAACGCGTCTTCTCGACCTCCCGCATTTCTTCCTGACTCAATACCAATACCGGCGAAACTTCCACCACCTCACCTGCTGCCAATTGACTTCGGGTAAAAACACCCCTACCCCGACCTTCAGAGACCTCAATGTATAGTTCATGGTGTAACATACTTCAAATATAGGTTTTGTGGCAGCGTCGCCCCCGGTCACCAATACTGAAAAATACTAATTAACTTGCGCCCATGATGGAGGAACTGGAACAACCCACTCTATTCGACCGGTTTGAAACCCTGATCAGCGCAGAAGATACCCTGGAAATACGTTCTTTCCTGAACGACCAGAACATCAGCGATGTCGCTGCCCTGATCGATGAATATCCGGAATACGCTGCCCGCATCATTGCGCATATGGCCGTGCACCGCGCCGTGGGCGTATTCAAGATCCTCGACATCACCCAACAAAAAGACATCGTCAATAAACTGCCCTCAGCCAAAACAGCTGAACTGCTGAACGAATTGCCGGCTGATGACCGTACCGACTTCCTGGAAGAATTACCTAAAGAAGCTATTCGCGACCTCATCAAACTACTCGATCCGGAAGAAAGAAAAGTTACCCTCTCCCTACTGGGCTATCCGGAAGATAGTGTAGGTCGGTTGATGACACCCGACTATGTCTATGTTTACCAGCACAACACTGTACAGGAAGCCTTTGAGATCATCCGCAAACATGCTAAGAACAGCGAGACCATTGATGTGATCTATATCATCAATGAACAAGGCAGACTGGTAGATGATATCCGCATCCGCGATATTATTCTGGCTTCCCCCGATAAAACCATGGAGGAAATCACGGATGGCAGAGTCATTTCCCTTCGCGTGCAAGATGACCAGGAATATGCCGGTCAAATTTTTAAAATGAACAACCGCGTGGCATTGCCCGTCGTGGATGATAACAATATCCTCTTGGGCATTGTCACTATCGATGATATGCTCTGGGTAGCCAATGAAGAGTTCTCTGAAGACATGCAAAAAATGGGGGGTACAGAAGCGCTGAATGAGCCCTATCTGGATATCCCTTTCTTTAAACTGATTAAAAAAAGAGCCGGCTGGCTGATACTACTCTTTTTTGGAGAATTACTAACCGCCAGTGCGATGGCTTTCTTCTCCGATGAACTTTCCAAAGCACTTATCCTTTCGATTTTTGTTCCTCTCATCATCTCCAGTGGCGGTAATAGCGGCTCTCAGGCATCCACCCTCATCATTCAGGCCATGGCAGTAGGGGAAGTAAGCATCGAAGATTGGTGGCGGGTGATGCGCAGGGAAATACTGAGCGGACTAACACTCGGAGGTATACTGGGATTAATTGGTTTCATCCGCATCGCCGTCTGGCACCAATTGATGCAACAAGGGGTAATTGAAGATGTCTACGGAGAACATTGGTTTCTCATCGGCTTTACCGTAAGTTTCTCCCTCGTGGGAGTTGTACTTTGGGGAACCCTGACGGGATCTATGCTGCCATTGGTGTTAAAAAAGTTAGGCGCCGATCCTGCTGTATCCTCAGCACCTTTCGTTGCCACGCTGGTAGATGTTACCGGACTCATCATCTATTTCAGCATGGCCTGGCTTTTTCTGCACGGAATCATGATTTAATAGAGAGAATTTCAGCAGCCATTTAATTCACCACCACATTGATCACGAGTCGTGGCTTCTTTCCCACTCCGGCAGGCACTTGTCCGATCCATAACTCACCGCGTCCGATCATTAGTCCCCTGTAATTGTGAAACAGTCCACAAAAACATACTGAACGCAAACGGGATAGATAATCAGGATAAAAAACTTTATCGTATACGGAAAGCAATTGAGCTGCATTGCGGATGGTGATACCCTTTTTTCCCAATAAAGAAGTTTCTAAGGGATAAAATATATGGTTCACCACCCATTGCTTGTCCTTCGCCAAAATTTTCGTCACAGCAGTTTGCATGAATGCCTCAGCTACAGAATCAGGTAAATCAATGGCGGTATAACGATGCTTGGCATCACCACCACAGGAAGCTATATAGGTCAGCTTCACAATGAATACATCGTTTGTTTCCTCATTGCGCCAGTCACCTTCCATCCTATCTGCATCAGAACTCGTCATCCGGGCATCAAAATGCGCCACAATTTTTTGACCGTTCATGATAGATAATTGTAGGCGTTCCCCTTCCATCAACCCCTGCACTGTATGTTCCGGCTTCTTTCCGGCATAACAAAAGCTGCCAACAATTTTACCATTGTCTTCCACATAAACAGATAAGTGCGTTGCTTTGTCAGCCACCTGCCCTTCAAAATCATGCCAGCGATTTTTTTCCAGTGGGGCAGCTGAAAAACCGGTCAGTGTGAGGCAAAATGCGATACAGGTGAATAGGTATCTCATAAAAT
>JBJTJJ010000516.1:0-7130 GCA_046095445.1 Sediminibacterium sp. | reverse complement strand
AATATACGCAGTGCTCTGCCTTTCAGGAGGTCCCGACCTCCTGAAAGGCAGAGCACTGCGTATATTTGTCACATAATCGGGTTTTATGGCATTGCTGAGAACATATATTCTACTCGCGATTTTCGGACTGGCAGGGGAGCTCTCTGCCCAGAATATCTATTTTAGTGACCCCGACAGAACCGACCCCAAATCCCTTCAGTTTGAATTGATTGGTAAATTGGGAGGTCAATTTTTGGTCTACAAAAGTTATCGCGACCAGCATTTTATCTATGTCTACGACAATGGAATGCGCACCCTGGACAAGGTAAAACTGCCCATGGAAAATGGTCGTCTGCTGAGCACAGATTTCTTGGTGTACCCTGATTTTGCCTGGTTTTTTTATCAATATTATTCCAAGGGGGCCATTTATGCAGCTGCTTTGAAAATTGACCCTTCCGGCAAGCCCGTAGGTAATGAAATCGTTCTGGATTCAACGCAGCGACAAAGTTTTTCTACCAGTAAAATTTACTCAGTCATCAACAGCGAAGACAAGAGCCAGATTATGGTATTCAAAATCAATACCACCAATGATCGTCGGCATGTGTTGACTACCTGTTTATTCAATAAAGAACTTACCCTGCAAAAGCGGTCAGTGGTTCCTATTGAAATGCCTCAAACGAATGATTTCCTCTCCGAGTTCACGCTGTTCAATGACGGAGAGATGGCTTGCATCAGGGCTTCCGGCACTTCCAGCAACGATAACATCAATAAGGTCTCGCTGATTTTCAAAGATCCGCTATGGGATGCCATCAGCGTGGGAGAATTATCCATCAAGGGGGTATTTCTTGATGATATCCGGATGCGAGCCGACAACATCAATAAACATTTTGTGATTACTTCCTTCTTCAGTAAAATGAAAAGAGGGAATATAGATGGTTTGTATTATGCAGTGTGGGATAAGGCCCGACATACTGAAGTGCTGAATGCGACAACCATTTTTTCTGCAGAACTTAGGGCTGATGCCCGCGGGGATGGTGCCATTAAAACTGCTTTCAACGATTTTTATATCAAACAACTGGTGATGCGTCGGGATGGAGGTTTTATCCTGGCAGCCGAATCAGTCTATACCTCCACCCGGGGTGGCAACCTGAATCGCTGGGATTATCTATATGGTTCACCTTTGCTCATGACCAGTGATTACTCTTTCTGGAGTAATCCCATGGGATTGTATCCCTGGGGATACAACGGTATGTTCAACTCCAACAACTTCACCCGCTATTATGCCGAGAATGTGATGGTTCTTTCTTTTAATCCTTCCGGTAAATTGGAGTGGAGCAACATCGTTCGTAAGTCCCAATTCGACGATAATTCGGATGATATGATTGGTTTCGGACAGGTAAACACTGGTGATCAGCTGCATTTTCTGTTCAATGCCTATGAAAAAAGAATTCAGATTCTTTCCGATCAGAGCATTACCTCAGAGGGGCAACTTATTCGTAACCCCACTTTGAAGAATTTAGACCGGGGGTTTGAATTTATGCCCCGACATGCCAAACAAGTCGGATTGAGACAGGTTTTGGTACCTTGTCAGTACAGAGGTTATATCTGTTTTGCCAAAATAGAATTTTAACTTGCACCGTGGTCTTTTTATTCAGGGATAAATCACTCATCAATATCATTTTACTCATTCTGCTGAGTATAGGTATTCATGCGCATTTGTTATGGTCTCCGGTGGTAGTTACTATGATACCATCCGGTGGCTGGTTGTCTGACTGGATTGCCGGTTATTTCTCTGGCTTACATCCCAGCATTTTGTTTTTATTGTTCCAGCTTTTACTCATCTCTCTTGCCCTGCGATTGAATGGTATCATGGACAGGTTACGGATGTTCCCAACAGCAACGTATCTCCCGGCTCTTACCCTGGTGCTGATGTCAGGTCTTTTTCCCTCCTGGTGTCATCTGAGTCCAGTACTGATTTCAGGACACCTTTTTTTGTGGATTTTCTCCCGCATTTGTGACCTGCCTCAACAAGCACAGGCAAGGTCTGCTTTGCTCAATAATGGTTTGATATTGGGAGTAGCTGCCATCATGTACCATCCTATGCTGTGGATGGCCATCGCATCATTACCGGCAATGGCTATTGTGAAAAGATTTCGCATCAATGAATACCTTATTTATTTGCTGGGTTTTCTTCTGCCTTATTATTTCCTAGCGGCAGGGGCTTTCTTAACCGATAATCTCCCCGCCTTTTTTCAACAGTTACCTTTTTTCTCTCCCGGTTGGCCTATGGGAAGACCCGATGAGTTGGGTATTGCTTCACTTAGTTTGCTGGTGATAGCATCTTTGATGGGATTGACGTATTGGCAACGATTTAATGGTAGACTACTCATGCAAACCCGCAACTGCTGGAGTGTTCTGATGATTTTTCTTCTCTTTTTAATACCCCTCCCTTTTTTGATGAGCAAACAAGGTATGGAGGGTCTTTGGTTGCTGACTTTGCCATTGAGTGCCTTTTTTTCCACGGCCTTTTCTGTTCCCCGGCGCTTATTGCTGCCGAATTTGCTGTTTTGGCTCTTATTGGCACAATCCATGGTGCATAATTGGTTCATCATGAAAAAATAGGTCAGGAAGGGCCCCGTTTTCGTTAACTTTGACGTGAAATATTGTATTATTTATAATTCAGCGACATGAAATTTGGAGTAGTTGTTTTTCCGGGTTCCAATTGCGACCGCGATATGTTTGATGCCATCCAGGATGATCTAAAGGCGCCTGTCTCTTTTCTTTGGCACAAGGACAGTGATTTGAGTGCATTTTCAACTGAAGATTGTATCGTGTTACCCGGTGGTTTTTCTTATGGTGACTATCTCCGCTGTGGTGCCATCGCCAGATTTAGTCCGATGATGCAATCTGTGATTCGGTTTGCTCAAGAAGGAGGAAAGGTTTTTGGTGTTTGCAATGGCTTCCAGATCTTATGTGAAAGTGGGTTACTCCCGGGCGTTTTACTTCAAAACATCAACCGTCAATTTATCTGTAAGAATGTTCATATCCGCTCTGCCGAAGGACAGGTGTTGACCATTCCCATTGCCCATGGGGAAGGACGCTACCATGGCGATGAAAAGTTATTGGATGAATTGGAAGCCAATCAACAAGTCATTTTCCGCTATTGCGATGCCACCGGTAATCTATCAGATTCCGCTAACCCCAACGGTGCCGCTCGCCATATCGCCGGTATCTGCAACAAGGAGAGAAATGTTTTCGGCATGATGCCTCACCCGGAAAGAGCTACCTCTCCTTCTCTCGGAAATCGGGATGGACTTGAAGTATTTCGGTTACTCGGACTTGTACCTGAATTGATAGCATAAAATTTCCTATTCATGAAAAAGTTATTGATTGCTTCTTTGTTTTTTTTCTTTTGGCAGGCTGCTTCAGCTCAGATTGAAAATCCGGTTCAATGGAATTTTTCTGCAACCAAGGTGAGTCCTGGTGTTTATGATGTAGTGATTTCCGCTGAAATAGAAAAGCCATGGCACCTCTACTCTCAATTCACTGGTAAAGGCGGTCCCATTCCCACTAACATCAGCTTTCGCCCCAATCCCTTATTACAGATAGCTCCGGGAAAGTCCAAAGAAGTTGGTAAGCCCGAAAAAACCCTTGATCCTAATTTTGGTCAGCCGCCTGTTCCGGTTGTTTATTTCAGTAATGAAGTGAAATTTGTGAAAAGGGTAACTGTACGGGGAAAAGTCTCCACCAATATTTCGGGTACCGTTGAGTATATGGTATGTAATGACAATAAATGTCTTCCACCTACCAAAAAAACATTTGATATCAAGCTTCCCTGATCATGAGAAAATTAATTGTTTTCTGTGCGTTGTGTTTTCTGGGGTTCACTACTCAGCTTGCTGCACAAAGCAATGCCGATACATCTATTGCCTGGAATGTAACTGCAGAAAGAAGCTCTGATACATCATTGGTAGTAACTATACAAGCACTTCCTAAACAAGGACTTGCGCTATTTGGTTTTTCTACCGGCTCCACACTCAGTAGCACATTACAAATAGATAGCTTGTCCAGGGCATTGTCTCCCGCCGATGTATCCATCATTTCCGGAAAGACATTGGCAATTCAATTGCCGGATGATACTGTTAAGTACAATGTTTATTCTGATACGGTTGTTTGGAAGTTGGTAGTTACTATTCCTGCCAACCGGAAAGGTTGGCTAACAGGCAGCATCAATTGGTTAGGGAAAATGGGTGATACCTTCCCTAGTAATACATATACATTCCGGTTAGCTGTTCCTGTCTCTACTTCCGCCACTACTACTTCCGGGGGCTGGTGGCAAATATTTTTGATCTGTTTTTTAACGGGTCTGGTTGCAGTGATAACACCCTGTGTTTTTCCGTTAATTCCCGTAACCGTAAGTTTCTTCCTGAAGAAAAGCGAAACAAAACAAGCGGGCTGGAGAAATGCACTTTGGTATTCTATTTCCATTGTACTTATCTATACAATCCCTACTTTATTACTTACGCTAATTTTCGGGGATTCCATCTTATACCGCATTTCTGTTAGTCCGGTATCTAACATTTTGTTCTTCCTCATCTTCCTGGTCTTTGCCATATCCTTCTTTGGTGCTTTTGAAATCAGCTTACCTAATAGCTGGGCGAATAAGGCAGACCAAAAAGCCGGCAAAGGCGGATTGGTCGGAATTTTTTTCATGGCACTTACACTGGTAATCGTCTCATTTTCCTGCACAGGTCCGCTGGTAGGAACTTTGCTTGGACAAACCAGTTCCAATGGAGTAGGAATAGCACCGGTTATTGGTATGTTCGGTTTTGGTCTAGGTCTTGCCTTGCCATTTTCACTGCTTGCCTTTTTCCCCGCTTTATTGCCGGCACTTCCCAAAAGCGGTGGCTGGTTGAATGCCGTGAAAGTTTGTTTTGGTTTCATAGAATTGGCACTGGCGCTTAAATTCCTTTCGAATGTTGACTTATCCTATCACTGGGGTATTCTCGATCGCGACGTGTTCCTGGTTTTATGGATTGTAATTTTCGGACTCATGAGTTTATACCTGTTGGGAAAGATTCGTTTCTCTCACGACAGTGAATTAAAATATTTATCGGTGCCGAGGTTTTTTCTGGCATTGCTTTCTCTCTCTTTCACCATTTACATGGTGCCGGGTTTGTGGGGCGCTCCACTAAACGCATTAAGCGGGTTCATTCCTCCGGCAGTAACACAGGATTTTAACCTGAATAACCTCCAATACCAGACTTCTCCTTCTACTGCTTATCCTTCCCCTGCAGCAGCCCCATTAAAATATACAGACAAACTGAAAGTACCTTTCGGGCTAACAGCGTATTTTGATTTGGAGGAAGGGATGGCGGCAGCAAAGAAACTTAATAAGCCGGTCATGCTTGATTTTACCGGGCATACTTGTGCCAATTGTAGAAAAATGGAGGAGCAGGTATGGAAGCAACCGGAGGTGTTGGAACGCCTGAAAAAGGATTTTGTGTTGATCAGTCTGTATGTGGATGAAAGCACCCCATTACCTGCTGAAGAGCAGTTTACAGATGCAGAGGGTAATTTAGTTACTACGGTGGGAGAGAAAAATCTCGCTTACGAAAAAGCCAAGTTCGGTATCAATGCCCAGCCACTATACATGTTTCTGGATACCAAAGGAGAACCGTTGAGTGATATTCGGTACGGATATGATCCTGACGTAAAGCGTTTTATTGCACACCTGGAAATTGTACAACAGGAATATAAGCGTCGCTCACAAAAGTAATATCAGAGTGCAATTTGCTTTTCCGCCATTAACTTCCTCAGATTAATCAAGCCATAGCGCATGCGACCCAAAGCAGTATTGATACTGCAATTGGTAATCTGTGCGATTTCCTTGAAACTAAGGTTGGCGTAATGTCTGAGAACGATGATCTCTCTTTGTTCCTCAGGAAGAAGATCAAGCATCATGCGTACGCGGTCATGGGATTGACCCTGCATCATTTTGGTATCTGCAGCATCATCAGACAATTGAAGTACATCGAAAATATCTGAATGTTCGCTGGTTTTCACAGAAGGGTTGCGCTTTACTTTTCTGAAGTAGTCCAAACAAAGATTGCGGGCTATTCGAAGCGCCCAGGGTAAAAATTTCCCCTCCTCGGTGTAGCGCTTATTTTGAAGGGTATCTATGATCTTGATAAAAACATCCTGAAACAAATCTTCCGCCAGATAATTGTCTTTTACATAAAATAGTAGCGAAGAATATACCTTATCCTTGTATCGGTTAATCAAGACTTCCACAGCATGGGTGTCTCCCTCCTGGAAGGCCTTGATCAACTCGGTATCCGATACCTGGCTCATTTCTTTCTTCATCGCTGCTTGCTTCTTGGTATGTTGGGAGAGATTTTTTTTAAGTAACCTTACCTATTACTCTCTTATTCAGCAACAAATTATACATCTTTTGATACCATATATTAGATGTGGAAAGAAGATAATCGTATGTAAAGGTTATTCACATACCGGAATTTCCTTCGGTGGTCATTTTTCATTCAGACAAGTTCTGGTTTAGGCCAACAAAGCCATGATTTATATGTTTATTTTGCAGACTTATGGCCAGGCAAGCAACCCGTTCCAATACTGCGCACCGCAAACCCATTCCCGAGGATATTGAAATCAAGGGCGCTCGTGTGCACAACCTCCAGAATATTTCTGTGAGCATACCACGGGGAAAGCTAGTGGTAGTGACGGGGGTTTCCGGTAGTGGAAAATCTTCTTTAACCATTGACACCCTGTTTGCCGAGGGTCAGCGCAGGTATGCAGAAAGCTTAAGTGCCTATGCTCGTCAGTTCATGGCGAGAATGGAAAAACCTGATGTGGATGACATCAAGGGTCTTTGTCCTGCCATCGCCATAGAGCAAAAAGTCATTACCCGAACACCCCGCAGTACAGTGGGTAGCATGACAGAAATTTATGATTACCTGCGGTTGCTCTATGCCCGGGTGGGCAAAACGATTTCTCCTATCAGCGGGGTAGAGGTCAGGAAAAGTGATATCAATGATGTCGTCAAGGCCATCACTTCACAACCCGCCGGCAGCAAAATATTCTTATTGACCATTTTTCGACAACATGCCAACCGCCAACCGCGGGAGGAATTAAAT